>JAPKCW010000337.1:0-1688 GCA_028822815.1 Nitrospinaceae bacterium
TCTTCGATTTGAAAACAGACCCCATGGAAATGAAGAGTCGCTACGGCGATAACGAGTACGCCCAAACGATTTCCGACTTGAAAGGGGAGTTGGAACGCCTCCGCCGACAATACAAAGTGAAAGAATAAAAATGAAAACGTTACTGACTTTTTTTGCCCTCATCGCGCTCTCCATCCAAGGGGCCGATAAACCAAACTTCGTCCTCATCTTCATTGATGACATGGGCTATGGTGATATCGGCCCTTTCGGTTCCAAGATTAATCGCACGCCGCATCTGGATCGAATGGCCATGGAGGGACGGAAACTGACTTCCTTTTATGTTGCCTCACCGGTCTGCACGCCCTCGCGTGCAGCACTCATGACCGGTTGCTACCCGCAACGTGTGGGATTAGAAAGGGGTTCAGGGCATATCGTGCTTTTTCCCGGCGATCACCACGGCTTGAATCCCAAGGAAATTACCATTGCTGAAACCCTTAAATCCGCGGGTTATGTCAATGGTTGTTTTGGTAAATGGCATCTGGGCGATCAACCTCAGTTTCTACCCACCGCACAAGGTTTTGATACTTACTATGGTATCCCTTATTCCAATGACATGTGGCCGGCCTTAAGGAGGTTCAAGTGCCCCGATTTACCTGTATTGCGTGATACCAAAGTGGTTGAGCTCATCAAAGACATGGATGGTCAGTCGACTCTCTGCAAAAAGTTTACTGATGCAGCGACCCAGTTCATTCGTGAAAATAAAAAGAAACCCTTCTTTGTCTACCTGCCACACGCCTTTGTGCATGGACCGCGCAAGGCTTCGCCGAAGTTTATGGCCAAAGCCAAAACCGTGGAGCAGGCACAGGTTGAGGAAGTGGACTGGAGCGTAGGCCAAATCCTTAAAACCCTGCGCGAGGAAGGTCTGGAGAAAAATACTTTGGTGTTATTTACCTCCGATAATGGTCCAGCTGGCGGGCTTTCTGCAGGCCCCCTGCGCGGTCGTAAAGGATCCGCTTTTGAAGGTGGTCACCGAGAGCCAACGATTGCCTGGTGGCCCGGAACTATTCCTGCGGGAACCGCATCCAATGAGTTGACTACCGCAATGGATTTACATCCGACTTTTGCGGCACTTGCCGGGGCAAAAATGCCGACTGACCGGGTGATTGACGGGAAGGATATTGCTCCCATCATTCTGGGTAATCCGGGAGCAAAGACTCCGCACGATCGCTTTTTCTATCAGCAGGGCGGACGCCTGGCAGCGGTGCGTTCAGGTGACTGGAAACTCTTTGTGAAGGGGCAGCTCTACAACTTAAAGGATGATCTGGCGGAAAAGAAAAACGTTGCCCTAGCCAATCCTGAGGTCGTTAAAAAGTTGCGGGGACTGCTTGCTGATTTCCAGAAGGACTTGGCCATGAATTCCCGGCCGGTTGGCTTGGCAAAGAATCCCCGCACGCTTGTACCTCGCCCCGGAGTTAAAGGGGAGGAAGGCTATAAACCTACTCTTTCAATTAAATGAAAACGTTACTGACTTTTTTTGCCCTCATTGCACTCTCCATTCAAGGGGCTGATAAACCCAACATAGTCCTCTTCCTTGTTGATGACATGGGCTGGATGGATAGCACTCCTTACGGATCGAAGTATTATGAGACGCCCAACATGGACAAGCTCGCCAAGCAGTCGATGCTCTTCACCGACGCCTACGCCCATCC
>JAPKCW010000092.1:0-7805 GCA_028822815.1 Nitrospinaceae bacterium
TGCCCGGGGCTAGCTTGGACCGGAGCTTCCACCCGACTGCTCCCGATCCGATGAAGGAGAAAAACGCAACGCGAGCATCAGTTACCATTTTTTCCGCAATAGAGCTTTCGCAAACAACTGCCTGGCACCATTCTCTGGGCAGTCCGGCCTCATACAGACATTGGACGAGATTGAGACAGGAAAGAGGGGTTGCCCGTGCGGGTTTTACAATGACCGGGCACCCCACCGCCACTGCCGGAATTACCTGATGGACAATTAAATTGAAAGGGTGGTTGAAAGCGCTGATGGCGGCGACCACACCAATGGGTTCACGGATTGTCAGGGCCATCCGGTTCATGGATGAAGCGGTCAGGTTCATAGGGATTTCATGCCCGGTCAGTTGGTTGACCGACTGCGCTGCTTCACGGATACCCTGAACCGCTCTCGCAAGCTCAATACGGGAATCGACCAATGGTTTGCCGCCTTCTTCTGCCGCTTGGTGGGCAAACTCTTCGGCTTTGGCCTGAACCAGATCCGCAGTTTTTTCCAGTATCTCAATGCGCTGATGAGCGGGAAGGGTTTTGTCATAATCCTTTGCCAATTGATAAGCGGTTTCCAGAGCGCTCTCTACCTGGTCCGCATCATGCAGATCAATTTCAGTAATCAAATGGCCATCATAAGGTGAGTTTACCTTTAAGCGTTTAGTCATAGAGTCTTCCTCAAAATTTAACCCCCTAGCCCCCCTTGTCAGGGGGGAACTGTACCTCCCCCTGATAAGGGGGTTGGGGGGATTTGCTTTTTCTGCATCGCCACCGGTGGCTACGCCGGCTTTACTGGATACAGGTTATAGAGCCCAATTCGTCGATCAACACCTTTTTATTATCCGAATAATCCACAGGAACTTCGATCAAATGGACTCCCTTACCATTCAGGCAATCATTGAGAAGACCGGGCAGTTGGTCTGTGGCTTTAACGCGATGCCCTTTAGCACCATAGGACTCTGCGTATTTAACGAAATCAGGGTTCCCGTAGTCCAAACCAAAATCAGGAAAACCCATTCCCGCCTGTTTCCATTTGATCATTCCATAGGCGTCATCGCGGAGGATCATCACCACCAGATCTAAACCCAGCCGGACAGCGGTTTCCATTTCCTGCGAGTTCATCATGAATCCCCCGTCACCGCAGATGGCCATCACTTTCTTATCCGGATGGACGATTTTAGCACCTATCGCCGAAGGCAGGCCCGCTCCCATAGTAGCCAGTGCATTATCCAACAACACGGTATTAGGCAGGAAGGCTTTATAATTTCGGGCGAACCAGATTTTATAGACCCCGTTATCCAAGGCAATGATTCCATTGTCTGGCATGGCTTTACGAACCTGTGCGACAAGATGCTGAGGAATAACTGGAAAACGGGTGTCCTCACTTCCCTCTTTTAAATGCGAATCGACGTCTTTTTTGACCCGCTCGAAATAGCTGAAGTCCCAGTGCTCATATTTTGCCAGCTTGTCGGCCAGACCATCAATACTTCCTGCGATGTCCCCGACAACATCCAATTGCGGAAAATAAACTTCATCGAGATGGGAAGGAAAATAATTGATGTGTATCACCTTGGCTCCTCCTGCAGACATGAGAAATGGAGGTTTTTCGGTGACATCGTGTCCCACGTTAATGATCAGGTCGGCGCGATCAACGGCGCAGTGCAGGTAGTCCTTACTGGAGAGTGCGGCAGTGCCCAGAAAATAAGGCTGGCCTTCATCCACCACCCCTTTGCCCATCTGTGTATTGAAACAATACATTCCGGTCTTTTTGATAAATTTAAAAAGAGCTTCAGAAATGCGGTGTCTATTGGCTCCGGCACCAATGAGCAAAAGCGGCATTTTTGCTGAACGAATCATTTCCACCGCTTGATCAATCGCCTTTTCATCAGGAGTTGGCCTTCGGGTGGAAACGATCTCAAAGGGAACGGCAGAACACTCTTCAGCGGCGATATCCTCGGGCAATTCCAAATGTACCGCACCAGGTCTTTCTTGCAGGGCAAGGCGCATAGCTTCATGAACCAAGACAGGTATATTGTTTCCATGCACAATCTGTTTGGTGAATTTGGTGATAGGTCGCATCATTTCCACAACGTCAATGATTTGAAAACGGCCCTGTTTGCTTTTTTTAATGGGTTTCTGGCCGGATATCATGAGAATAGGCATGGCCCCCAATTGTGCGTAAGCGCCTGCAGTCACAAAATTGGTCACACCGGGGCCCAATGTGGAAAGGCAAACTCCGACTTTTCCGGTAAGCCTTCCATAGGTTGCAGCCATGAACCCGGCGCCCTGCTCGTGGCGGGTTAGAATAAGCTTGATCTTGGAGCCTCTTAGAGATTCCAGAAAATCAAGATTTTCTTCTCCGGGAATACCGAAAATAAACTCAACCCCTTCTTGTTCAAGGGACCGGACAAAAAGGTCGGACGCTTTCATGGACAAACCTCCATTTTCAGAATTTAGAACATAAAGGAATCGCAGGATAGAATTTACTTCATAATCCTTTTGAGTTCAATGTCGATTAACTCACGGGATTCCTTACAAGCAAATATGCGAAAGGTTGAGCAATAAGGAAAAAGGAAAGGCGGGAGCAGAACGCTCCCACCTTTTATCCGGTTTGTATCAGGGCGCGTTTATTTTCCCTGGCGGATGACTTTTGGGTTGCTGTCTCCTTCAACCACCAAATGACCGATGGCGCCTTTGGCTACCCGATAGATGCTGTGGTCAACCAGAGCATAGGTTCCCGGCACGTCGACTTTAAACTCAACAATTGTCGCCCCGGCAGAAGGTATCAGTGTGGTTTGAATGTTCTTGCTGGTAGGGCCGTCAAGCCCCCCGTCATAAACTTTGTCGAAGATTTCCCCAATGATATGAAAGGAAGAAATGCCGTTGGGTCCGATGTTGCCGAAGTAGATCCGCACGGTTTCACCTACTTTAGCTTTCAAAGCATTATCGCCGAGCAATCCGCCTACCTTCCCGTTAAAGACGACGTGGGAGGGGTGTTCGTCAAGTCCCTTTTGGATATCAAATGGCGCGATACCATTTTCGGGCTCTGAGGCGAAGAACTCACTTTCCATAACATAATATTCCCGGTCAACCTTAGGAAGCCCGGCCTCAGGCTCAACCAGAACCAGGCCGTACATCCCATTGGAGATATGATCGACGATAGCACCTGCCGCACAATGGTAAATAAAAAGTCCTGCCGCTTTGGCCTTGAAGGTGAAGGTTTTCTCTTCTTCAGGGTCAACTGTGGTGAAAGCGGCACCTCCGCCGGGTCCATTTACAGCGTGAATGTCGATATTGTGGGGCTGGGTATTACCCTTGGCGTTAGACAAATGGAATTCAATGCTGTCTCCGACACGAACCCTTGCCATCGGACCCGGAACGGTTCCGCCAAAACTCCAGAAAGCATATTTCACACCTTCATCCAGATCCCCAACATATTCCTTAGCCTGCAAATGAACCACAACGGTTTCCGCGCCGCGTTTTACGGCGGGAGGAACATTGGGGGCGGTGGTCAGTTTTGCTGTGACTCCGGCCAACGCCGAATTTCCGCCAAACCCGACAACCATGGCAAATATAAATAAAATACCCAAACCGATTTTTTCTCTCATTGCATCTCTCCTTAAGATTGAAAAATAGGTTATTAAATGGATCTTCTTGCGTGACAATTAAAAAGTGCTAAACCCGAATTTTTCGGCAACCTGTTTCTAATCGTTCAAAGGGCCAGGAAAACCAGTCTAATCCTATTGTGATGGTTATTTCAAGATAAAAAGATAAGTTTATCTTTTTATCTTGAAATTTATGATATGATATTATGGATGTCAAGATAAACTTATCTATTAAAGAGGCGCTATGATTTCCCAGACTTCAGAATATGCTTTACGGGCCGTGGTTTGTCTGGCCCAAAATCCGGATAAGCCGCATACCACGGTGGAAATTGCCAAGTGGACCAAGGTTCCCGAACATTATCTGTCCAAGGTTATGCTGGCCCTGGCAAAGCATGAGGTGGTTTTTTCCAAAAAAGGTTTGCATGGGGGGTATATGCTGGCGCATGAGCCGGAAAACCTTCCTTTACTGAATGTCATCAACGCGGTGGACCCCATCAAACATATAAAGAGTTGTCCTTTGAAGTTAAAATCCCATGGCACAAACCTTTGCCGGTTGCACAAACGGGTCAACGATTCGATTGATATGATAGAGGAAATGTTTAAAACTTCGACCATTGCCATGATTTTAAACGAGCCGACCCAAAGCATTCCACTTTGCGAATCCAGCACAAGATAAACGTTGCCTTGGATTCTAAATACCAGGTTTCTGAAAAACTTATTTTCCCGGTAACTTGCTAGTTAATATTTTCGTGTTTTTCTATTATAATCCCCATGGGCGGATATTTAACGAAAGGTTTGCTGTCGCAGGGCATGCAGATCGAATACTGATGTTTCAATTTATTTGGGGGAGAATAAAATGTCTGAGGATTCAAACAAAGATGCAATGGATCAGGAAGAAGCCAATCAGGAAAATATTTTTCGGGTTTCTGCCATCATTGCATTGCTGGAGCAGAAAGGTTTATTGACGCGCCAGGAGGTTTTGGATGAGGTGCAGGGGCTAAAAAGCAGGAAATCCAGATAAGGGAGGTTCCAATAGTACCCCCATGGCCGAGGGTGCTTTTTTTGAATCCCTTAAAAAAATATTCAAGTGAGAAGTTTATCTATTTTTTCCAGGAATTTCGGAATGTTGATGGGTTTGACAATATAGTCAGTAAAACCAGCGCTTAAGCAGGATTTAATATCCTTTTCCATTGCATTTGCGCTGACTGCCAATATGGGGAGTTTGCGGGTTTTTTCAATACGTCTCAGGGTTTTCATGGCTGCAACGCCATCCATGCCGGGCAAATTAATATCCACCAATATCAGATCGACATCGCGGGTTTTAGCCAAATCAATCCCCATTTCTGCCTGTGGCGCAGAGATCAAATCGAAATTTTTATTGATAGTTAAAGCTTGTTCTATAAGCTGTAAATTAATTGGGTTGTCTTCTATATAAAGAATAGTGTATTTTATTCCACTTTTCTTGATAGGAACCTCTGGTATGCTCGGTTCGATTACTGGTAATTTTTTTTCGGTTGGTTTTTCCAATACGTCCAGCTCTACATAAAAGGTGGGCCCCTTTCCCACAACGCTTTTCAAACCGATAGTTCCATATTGAAAAAAATGGGGTGAGCGACGGGATTTGAACCCGCGACCGCTGGAGCCACAATCCAGAGCTCTACCGACTGAGCTACGCCCACCATCAATTTTTACCTTCCCCTAAATAAGCAGAGGCAAAGTGTAATCTATCGCCAAACCTTTGTAAAGGCTATGGGTGCCGTCCGGTGCGATTATTTGATGACTCGAAGGTGGCTGCGGTCGCGTTTGCCCTCGGTTTTGGGTTCCTTGGCAGGTTTGCCGCTTGATTTCACAGACTTCAGCGGGGGTTTTCCGGTTTCCATCACCTGCTCAGCCAAGTTCATATCTTCTGGAATGCTTTCTTCCCATACCTGGCCGTTCTTCATATTGGGATCGTAAATGGCCCATACCGCATCAAAGGGCAGGGTGCATTTATAGGGCCTGCCGCTGAAGGCCAGTGTGGCAAAAATTCCTTCGTCTGTTATTTCAATCGGGCGCCTGAAATTAAGGTTGAAGACCAGATTCAAGGATGAATTATTTTTCTCGTTCGCTGGAACATCGACTTCCGGGTGCCTCGAATCCAGGCAGACCATGGCATCGCCTTCTTCCAAAAGGTATAAAAGAAAATCATATTTCTTTTTATTCAAGGTATCCACTCAATCAAATTAACATAAATGCGTAAGGGGCTGGGTGTAAAATCTCCTCAGGGTATAGATATTGCCATATGCCACCGGCGGCTCGCCGGCACGCCTGGTGGTTGCCGGTCAAACGGGGAAATGTTACCATGCGTTTCGTTTCCATAAAAGATTTTGCAACAGTTATTCAGGGGGCCGATATGGCAGTTAAGGGATTGAGATGGCTGGCCGGTGTGGGGCTGTTCCTCAGCATTTTGGGTGGGGTCTGTAGTGCGGAAGGTTCTAAAACCGTTGAGGTGTGGAAGAATCTTTTTACAGTTATTAATGGAGATGGGATAGATTCCAACACCACCTTTCTCATTACCCGTGAGGGAGTTGTTGTTGTAGATACCCGGGTCACTCCGATGGAGGCAGACAAGGTGCTGAAAGAAATCCGTAAACAAACGGATCTTCCCATCCTTTATACGATCAACACGCATTATCACGGGGACCACACTTTTGGCAACCAGGTATTTAAAGATAGCAAAGCCATCATTGCCCATGAAAATGTTCGTAAGACCTTGTTCGGTCCTTCCGGCAAGGCGCATCTGGATTTTTTCAAGACCATGAATATTCCCGGAATGGATGAAACGGTCATCACTCTGCCTAATATTGTTTTTAAGGAAAAAATGGCAATCTTTGTCGGCGGGTATCACTTAAGGCTGATTCACGCGCGCGGGCATACGGATGGGGATTTGTTCATCTATATTGAGGAGTTGAAAACTCTCATTACCGGCGACCTGGTTTTCAACGGAAAAATTCCTTATATGGGCGACGCTTATGTGGAGGAGTGGATTTCTGCCTTGAACAAACTGAGTAATTTGGATGCAGAAATATATATTCCGGGCCATGGCGCGCCGGGTGGCAAGCCGGTGCTCCTGGCGATGAAAGATTATTTGTTTAATCTTAAAGGAATGGTTCTTAAGCAGTTGGAAAAAGGCAAGTCCCTCAAGGAAACCCAGGATGTGGTAAGGCCGGCGTTGAAGGAAAAATTTAAAACCTGGAAAAACCTGAAATGGCTGGACGCAAATATTAAGCGTACGTATTTGGAGTATAGTTTAAAACAAGGCAACTAGACCCCGCTAGGCGTGGGGCCAACTGGCAATGGCTCGTTGAGCCGAAACAGCTCTTTGCTCGCCAGATAAAGTTATTGCCCATTTGGGGTCGGCGACTCGCCGGGCGCGATATTTTTAAGGTGTATGCTGAATCCCAGCATGAAGAGGGTTGCCCCGAACATTTCAGATCCTTCCTCAATACCGATTAGCAGGCGGCCGTAGTCCAATCCCATCGGGTCCACAATGCTTTTGGCCAGTCCTTCAAGCAGAAGAACCGAAACCCAGAAAGTTAAGGCCACAAACATTGTGATTAGGATTCCCCATGAATAACGGAATTTTTTTAAAAAGAAGCGGCTGAGAAAAATGATCACAACTAAAATGATCGGGGCATAGAACCACAACCATTCGTGAATGAAGTGAAAGACCGTTGCCTCGGGGATCAGCCTCCGGGTCCATACAATAAAATTTTCGTGGATGCCAATGCAATCATCCAGACCGATATAAAAATAAACACCGGCGACTAGATACCAGGGCAGTTTTTCTTTCCACTCGGCTTCCTTGCCGCAATCAGCCCAGGCCGTTATCATCACGACGAGGCCCAGGATATAGAGCTGGATGGCGGCAAAATGGGTGCCGTAACCCTGTTCGGCGTTTAAATTCCAGTGAAAGTTCTCAGGATAGGCGAACCACATCACTTGCAGTGCGCATTGCACAGCGATCAAAAAAGCAAAAAAATAAAATCGATGAGGAGTACAGGTGAGCAGTTTGCTCAAGGTTCCAAGATAGCGTTCGCGAAACGGAACATTCAGCATTCCTCGTATGGAAAACAGTATTAGAAGCAGGGCCAATGGATTGTTCAGTCTTCTTCCCGGAAGAGGAAAAGGAAATGAAACG
>JAPKCW010000338.1:0-1684 GCA_028822815.1 Nitrospinaceae bacterium
GAAAACCATTCGATGGCATATCAAAAGAAGTGACATTCATGAAAATAAAAGCGGGTATTGCTATTTCATTAATACCTTGGTTCTTAGCATTGGGTCTCTATTACTCTTTAGCGATCCACATGTACCATAGTCTCGGAGGTTGGCCCGAAAGCATTGGAACAAGAGGATTTTCATCGGCTCTGCTCATGCATAATAACATTCATGGTTTTTATATTTCAAACCTGGCACTTTTTACAATATTCGTCGTGCCGGTAATTATCTTTATATGCCTTTTCGTTCCGCGTTGGCGATATCTGGTCATTTATCTCTCATTGCAGTTATTGGGGATGCTGGTATTTTTCCTGCAAATGTTTTTTGCTCCTGACGGTTACACCAATTGGTGGTTGGACTAAAAAATCTAAAATCAATCTAAGAACAATGTATTCTGATGCGTTCTTTAACTAAAAAAATGAAAAGTCACAACAAAATGAGAACCACACTTTTAACCTTCCTCACATTCACCCTGACCCTTTCCTGTTATGGATTGGACAGAGATTACGTGCCACGCGCAATACTCACTAAAGATCAGGAAAAGGAAGTGATCGCTCTGGCTAAAAAATGCGGCATGAAGGAGATCTCCAAAATCTCTACCCACAACATGTATCCATCTCCTTTTCGGGGTATACAGTTACAGGGCCCTGAAAAAATCAAAGGTCGTGAAGTCTCCTATCAGGGCTTAAGCATGAGCCATAGTGAATGGCTCGAACCGGGTGCAAAGCCTCGAAAAGGGCAAATTCAAATGGGTAAGTTCTGGGCAGGCAAACCCTATACGCGAAAAAAGACTATACTTAAGGTAGGCAAGAAGGATTTCCATATCGGATCCATAAATGGAATGATGCCTGAAGAATGCGAAACCATCCTAGGATTATTATTAAGTGGAAAATATGAAATTGGGGCAGCCGTTAATAAAAAGACGCTAGAACAAGTGGGTTGGAATACCCCTAGTAATTTTTCCAAGCGAGGTGAATCCATATCGGTTGGATTCCTGCATAAAGCCAAGGATTCCGGATTCTTTGATCTTCAAATCAAGATGGTCGGCAAAAAAATCACCATTGAACAAATGTTCCAAGCAATTCCTTAAGCAAAACCATAGCCTCTAAAAATAAACAATCATGAATCCCAAAACTAAATTCATCCGCTCAATCACTGCCTCCGCAATATTAACGGCCCTAACTTTGCCAGTCCTGGCTGAAGATAAAACTTTACCGGATCCAGACGGCAAGCCGGCCGATATAAGTAAACCGGTTCAGGTCTATATCCTGATGGGGCAGTCCAATATGCTGGGATTCGGCAATATCGGCGGAGGCAAGGACGGCTGTCTCGATTACGCCTGTAAAGAAAAAGGACTCTATCCATTCCTCGTTGACGACGACGATAACTGGACTGAACGCAAAGATGTCCGCAACGTCTTCGTCATGGGAAGCGGAGGCCCCGGTAAGATGAGCGTCAAAAAGAACGAGTTCCTTACTACGAAGGCCGGCAGAATCGGTCCTGAAATTGGCATCGGGCATCACGTCGGAGAAGAGACTGAAGCGCCGGTACTAATTCTCAAGAGCTGCATCGGCAATCGGGCACTTGGCTGGGATCTCCTTCCACCAGGCAGTGAGAGCTTTGAATTCACCGATAAGAAGGAGGTGACCTGGAT
>JAPKCW010000339.1:0-1684 GCA_028822815.1 Nitrospinaceae bacterium
GACGGGAGTTATAAAAAAGACCGATAGGGAACCCGAGAATGAAAAACAAAACAACGAGGAAATGAAGACTGAGAACCAGTTCGACCATAGAATTAAAACCCGGTATAGATAGGAAGGCAAACAACTCTTAATCAGTAGGTCGGTATTTATGATAAAAATAAGGTAGAAATTTACAATATCAAAATTTATTCGTATTCTACCCCACTGGCTATGAAACTGGAATTCAGTTTCTTGTCCAGCGCGATGACCAGAGGAGTGCCAACTTGATAGATCGATTGCGCCAGGATCCCAGATTTAGATGGGAAATGATCGTCTTAGGGTGCATGTACATTGGCTACGCGGCACTTTATATGTGCCGTAAGACCGTTGTGATTTCGGGCCCTGCAATGCTCGATGATCCTATGCTGGGCCTGACTAAAACCGCCTGGGGTGCAATTCTTGGCTGGGGTACAGCCGGTACGGTTGCTGGAAAACTCATTAATGGAGTTTTGGCCGACAGATTTGGCGGGCGACGGGTTTTTATTTTCTCCTTGTCCCTTTGTATGCTGGCCACGACTGTTTTCGGCACGATGTCAGGGGTGCTCTTTTTTTCAATCGCTTACTTTGTTGCGTTGTTTGGAAAATCTGCAGGCTGGCCCGCCATGGCCAACCTCATTCGTATTTGGTATCCGCAGAATTGGCGCGGTCGAATATGGGGTATCATTTCGTCCAGCTCAAGGTTCAGTTCCGTGGTCACGACATTGGGACTAGGAAGTCTTTTTCTAGTGATGTCCTGGCAAGGTGTAATCGCTACCGCAGTTGCGATAGCCGGTGTCGTTCTTTTGGCCATCATTTTCATTCTGAAACAATCTCCAAAAGATGTGGGGTTGGAGGCGACGGCTGAAGAAAAAGAGGTCGAGAAAAAGCCCCATCCTCTGGATGATTTTACTTTGTCCCAGACCTTGCTCTATTTTGCTAAAAGCCCCCGGGTTTGGCTGATCTGTTTAAGCATTACCTGCCTCACGGTTCTTTTTGAGTTCCAGGGTTTTATTCCCATTTATCTGAAAGAAACATTTGGATTGACCGCAGGAATCGCTGTGATGACAGCTTCTGCTTTTCCCATTGGTAGTTTGATTTCTGCGCTTTTAGGAGGATTTGTTTTCGACGTCATCAGTAAGAGAACCCGCATTTTTGTTCACGGTGGCATGATGGTGTTTTCTACACTTTGTCTGGCGGCACTGCTGCTGATTCCCTCATTGGGATTGACCCATACCCTGGCACTCTGGACCACTTTAGCAGCCATAATGCTTTTTGGTGTGGCGATATCACCCTGTTATTACATCCCAATGAGCGTATTCGCCGTTGATTTTGGTGGCGTTCGCTGTGGCGTCCTGGTTGGAATTATAGATGCTGTGGGTTATTCATTTGCCATGGCTTTTGATTTCATCGGCGGTGCCGTGGCAGACCGGGCGGATGGCTGGAGCCAGTTTTTAACTATCCTACTGGCTGTTTCGGCCATCGGGGCGGTGACATTATCGTTGTTTCTTATTCTCGAACATCGCGCAGATACACAAGAGTTAGAAATGAGAACTGAACGATAAAGACAGGAACAACTATTACTACAAAATTACCTCGGTGCCAACATACAAGGGGTATCTCGAAGGTCGCCCCACCTCCTTGCCTTACCCCCGCCGAACAGTTAAAA
>JAPKCW010000340.1:0-1684 GCA_028822815.1 Nitrospinaceae bacterium
CTTCCTTGGGAATCAATGGATATATCCAGGGCATCCGTGGGGATGGTGATAGCCGGTTCCATTACCAAGCCGTCAACAGTCACAAGCTGTCCCGTATTGTCCAGGCTGAAAGAACCTGCGCGGGTATATCCGATCGTTCCATCCGGTTGTGAAATTTGGAAAAAACCTTTTCCCTGAATAGCGATATCGAGAGGATTCTGTGTTTGGGAAAAATCTCCCTGAATAAAAATTTTCTGGATGCCCGCTGTCTTGGTTCCCAATCCTAACTGGGCCCCAGTCGGTACCTGCTGACCATTAGGCGATAGGGTTCCCACCAGTCTTAAGTTTTGGTACAGAAGGTCCTGAAATTCCGGGCGACTTCTTTTAAAACCAATGGTATTCACGTTAGCCAGGTTATTGGCAATGACACTTACATTTAAATCCTGGGCGTTCAGCCCTGTCGCAGCAGTGTATAAGGCTCGAATCATTTTCAGATACCTTTCAATTAAAAATATTAATTTTTGTCGAAGTGTTAACCCACCCGTCCAATATCATTTACCGACTGGTCATCCATACTGTCTATGGATTGGATCATTTTCTGATACGTTTCAAATAGTCTGAGGGTTGCCAACATATCTGTCATTTCCTCCACCACAGAAACATTTGAATTTTCCAGGAAACCCTGCCTTACCTTGGTTTCAGCGGGAGGTTTTGCTTCCGCCTCAGGGTCGTTTTGAAGAAATAACCCATCCCCTATTTTCTCGAGAGTTTTTGGATTCTCAAAATTCACTAATTTTATTTTTCCAATTGCGAGGTTTACCAAACCCGTTCCTGCAGAAATGTTTCCGTCAGCATCGATGGATATATCTGCCCCAGGCACATCTATGACTATCGGGGTGTCTTGTGGATTTAAAACAATGTTTCCTTTTTGATTCACCAGTTGGTTTTTTGTGTTCAACCTAAAATTTCCGTTGCGGGTGTAGCGAACACCTTCCTCGGTTGAAATACTGAAAAACCCAGGCCCGGCCAAGGCCAAGTCCAGCGTTGCTCCCGTTTGATTTAATCCCCCTGGCGTAAAATCCGTGTACTGATCTGATACCCCTACATATGAAACATTCAAATTGGATATTTGCGCTGGCAACAATACGTTTCTGCCAGCATTTAATTGTTCGTCAGGTGCAAAGGGAGGCATAAATTCCTTAAACACCAACCTGTCCCGCTTGTAACCCGTATTGTTTACGTTGGCTATATTTTGGGCTATTACATCAAGCTTTCTACCCTGTTTTATCCCAGCAGAAGCCGCTATGAAAATTCCTTCGTGCATATATAATTTTCCCTTAGAACATTTATTTACCCATGATAAGCAAAAGATGTACCAAAGCTGTTATTTCCAAAATCCTATTCCCGAGAACTTTATTAAATGTTTATTTAAAAAGAGTTAAGCCGTTTCGGGTTTTTTATAATTTATTCTTTGCAGAGCAAGCGTCAATTTTTCACTGGAAATTTATTCCCCTCCCAGTCAAAATTCCCCCAAGTTCATTTACAGAATTCGGCTCAAATTTTAACTTTGGATTTGAATCTTTTTCTTCGTGATATAATCCAACACATGAGAAAAATGCTGTAATTTACAAAACAATTTTAAAATGAGGCGGTAATGGAGATTATTTCTATCGACGACTTGCATGATGAGGTTCAAAAGATGGGT
>JAPKCW010000341.1:0-1677 GCA_028822815.1 Nitrospinaceae bacterium
GTGCTCGGCCTGGAAGCTTTGGTGGATCTGGCGCTTGCGGAATCATTCGGACAAAATATTTCCGCGCAAACCCTGCTGGGATGGCTGACCGTACCCTTTTCCGCCCTTCTCGGACTACGACCCGAAGAATGGCAACTGGCAGGCCAAATTTTAGGTTCAAGGTTTATAGAAACGGAAGTATCAGCTTACTTTGCCTTAGCACAGGCCCAGATTGCCAACCCAGTGCCGTTTAGCCAGCGATCGGTAACCATTTTAACTTATGCGTTGTGTGGTTTTGTACATCTTGCCAGCATGGGAATTTTTATTGGTGGTCTGGCCGCGCTGGTACCATCCCGGGCTCAGGACATCACCGTGATGGGAGGGCGTGCCTTATGGACTGCTTTTCTCGCAACAGTCCTTACCGGATGTATCGCCGGAGCACTAGTCATAGACTGATTTTTCGCACTCTCCATTGCCTCTGGTCGATTCCGGCACTCATGGAAAATTTTCAGCCGATGAAGGATAAATATATTAAAATATACCAACCAAGAGTCAGGGGCTTTTATGAATACTAAAAGACGTATCCATGACGGAATTGCCGGAGCGGTTGTGACGATTTGGGTTGCGTTGGGCCAATGGAGTAACCCGCTTTGGTTGCTGGTACCTGGTTTGTTGGGAGTCACGCTTGTTCAAAGTGCCTTCACCGGATTTTGCCCTGTCTATTTCATTCTCGACAGAACCTGCAAGACTAAAAAATAATCAATATTTTTTGAGAATAGGGTTTTATCTGCACAGATACTACAGAAGGGTTTGAATCTGCCTGCACACCTTCCTCCCAATTAGAGGGTTACTGTTCGGGCAAAGGCACTCCGGCAAAATCCCCCAGGTTCCACTTGTCATGCAGTTTTTGAACCGTCCCGTTTTTAAGGAGCGCTGTCAAACCTGCATCTATTTTTTGCTTCAGCTCAATATCATCTTTGCGCAAAACAATACCATAATACTCCGAGGTCAGTCTGGAACCCAGAAATCGGGTGTTTTGGGTTAATTGCTTATTTTTGTTAAAATAATAATTCACCTGCACCGAGTCCCCGACCACGGCATCGTTACCCTTATTGGCCAAATCGATAACTGCATGGCCAAATTTTTCATAGGTCTTGACTTTGATTCCATCATATTTCTGCAAAAAATAATAGGAGGTCGTGTTGATCTGGGCTCCGACCGTGGCCTTAACTTCAGCAAGGTCTTCGAGGTTGTCGACATTCTGGATATCTTTTCGGACCAGCACAGCAACCCCGCTTTGCAGGTAAGGAATACTGAAAGCCATGCGGTTTTTTCTTTCTTCAAGAATCGTTATTGAGCTGATAACCAAATCGAACTTTTTAGTGATCAAGCCTCCAAACAATCCACCCCACTCCACATTTACCAATTCATAGTCGTATCCGGCACTATTTGCTACCGCCTTAATCAGGTCAACTTCAAACCCATCCAGCTCTCCACGGTCATTTAAAAACGACATCGGGATGAACGTCGCGTCAATGGCAATGACAAGCCTGGGGCTTTGGGATTCCTGAGAACCCTGTCCACAACCCAGGCTCAAAATAAAAAAAACAGCCAGGATGAATTGTAAAATATATTTTTTCAATACTGAGCAATCCTGCAGTCCATCATGGAGCGAAAATAAAATTGTACGGGGAAACA
>JAPKCW010000342.1:0-1672 GCA_028822815.1 Nitrospinaceae bacterium
ACTGGCTGATCATCTGCCAATAAACATCCAATTGAGGGCCTTCAAGGTAGCAACCCAACTCGTTCCATAAAGAATCTTTGCCTTCTAACATAGCGAAATCCTAAAGCTGTGTGGTTTGCAGTTCCTCTTCCAGTTTCCGGATCAGGACATGGGAATCCGGGGCCACCTCGCTCAAAAAACTGGCCACGGGAATTCCATCTTTTCCAACTAGAAATTTATGAAAATTCCATTGCGCCTCATTTTTTCCAGGAACATGCTTCCCTTTTATCCGGTATAACATCCATTTTACTAGTGCAAATATTTGAGACCGCACCCCCCCTCCTCCCGGATGCTCCAATTTACAACCATACAGATATTGGTAAAGAGGAAGTTTTTGGGGACCCAGAACAGACACCTTACTAAAAAGGTCAAACGTCACTTGGTAGTTTTTCTGGCAAAAATCTTTAATTTCCTCATCGGACCCTGGCTCCTGGGTGCCAAAATCATTGCAGGGAAAAGCCAGGACACTCAAGCCCTGGTCCCGATATTTTTCATAGAGTTTTTGTAGCCCCGAATATTGGGGGGTGAACCCGCATTCGGAAGCCACATTGACAATCAGCAAAACCCTTCCCTGAAACTTAGAAAATTTGATGGCCTCACCCGCAATGGTTTGGGCTTCAAAGTTGTAAATGTTTTTATCCAAGGGTTTCATATCTCCTGTTTGAAAGTTAGAGACCTAAAGTTGGTTATACAATTAGGGTATAATAGTTAGTCTAATCTTTTCAAAAGACACTTTTCAAATGCTGGTTTTCAAAAACAATCTTTATGACACCCAGTCCCCTGGCAAATCCATTCCGTCCCCTTGCCCGGACCCGGACTACAATTCCTGTTTTGACCCTCTCCATTTAATTGAAGTGGCTCTCAGTCAGGAAGAGGAAGTCTTGCCATTCATTGAACACCAGCCTCAGATGTACCGGAGAGAAGATTTTCGGCAGTTCTACCCCAATGCGGGAAGAATCAATTCCCTGCATTCTCTTAAAGAACTCCTGAAAATTTTAGGGTTCGGGTTAAACGAGAAATCATGTTGGCATCATATGAACACTTACCATTTTTGCTTTTTATATGATGTGCTAGTACGCTTTTCTTTTAACTACAACCATGACAGTTTACAGGAAAAATTGTTACACCTTCCTGAGTTAAAAGGCAAATCTGTATACCTTGGCAGTTTCATCAATAACTACTTCTTTAATCGAGCATTCCTGATAGAACCCGAGCATTTCAATTCCCTTCATCGGGAGGATAAAGTCCTACTCGGGTATGACTGCTCCTGCCTGTTTGGCGTGGTCAACGGCCTGGCCCCGACACGGGAAGAAATGGCCCTGAAAGAATCCAAAGATTATCCCTACACGGTTTTTGTGTGAACTCTGATGACAGGACCAGCAGGCTTTGAATTATGACCAATTATTCTGACCATACTGCAAGTTCATTCCAGTTTGGGTCACAGAAATGGAATCTTTTGCCTCCGGGAAAATCAAAGATAGGCTTTGATATTTCTCCGCCAGCTTTTACCACACACTCCAGTGTTTGATTCAGATCGTTGGCATATATGACAACCAGAACACCCCCATTCGATACTTGGGCATCCCCTTCACCATTAAAACCCCCATCAATATTTGCTCCAGAAAAGCTGATG
>JAPKCW010000343.1:0-1666 GCA_028822815.1 Nitrospinaceae bacterium
GCCCGTCACCATAGGTCATCAAGCAGGTTTCATTGTCAATATAGCGCTTCATTCGTTTGACTCGCCCACCTGTCATGGAATGCAGACCGGTGTCAACTAAAGTTACATTCCAATCTACCTCATCCAATTGATGGGAATTAACGATTCCTGTTCCCAAATCTACAGTGAAATCTGCATTCAGTGTACGGTAATGAAGGAAATATTCTTTGATCAACTCTGCTTTGTAGCCGAGTGCTACGTAAAAATCTATATGGCCAAAATGGGCAAAAATTTTCATGATGTGCCATAAAATCGGCTTTCCACCAATCCTAATCATTGGTTTAGGTAATGATTCAGTATATTCGGAAAGCCGAGTTCCAAAGCCACCTGCTAGAATAATCACTTTCACTCGCCACTCCAATCATAGTCAAATTCTGATGTTTCTTTTCGTAGCACTTCATCTGGATCATGCTCCAGGTCTATAACATTCATCAACAAGCTGTAACCGGAAGTAAGCCCCTGAAAGCCAAACCAAATTCCTGGAGGAACTGTTAAACGTGAGTAGCGGTTGTCTCCAAGTTTCTCGATTCGGAATTCTTCTTTCTGCTCCGCTAAGCGTACCTTACTAAAAAAAACTAAGCGCACTTCACCCAACTGAACGAGCAAATTCAAAGTAATGCGTTGATTACATTTCCAGGCTTTGATTGCCCCCTGTTCTACCCAAGAAAAATAAACTTCTCCGAAGCCATTAAACCCATTATCGGATTTTTTAAGCCCGTGCATCACGTCTCCTCCAACAGTTGGAATCCGTTTCAATGGTGTAACGAGAATATCGTCCAAGCTTACAACGCCCATTGCATCCCTTTTTTCTGCGCCATAGATTCATACTCCCCGATATGGGCAAGTGTCACATCGCGAATCGTAGAGGGATCTTCGTAGTATGAACAATACCATTCTGCTGTCATCTTGACTGTTTCTTGAAAAGAGAGAATGGCCTGCCAATTTAGGTGATAAAACGCTTTATCGCAATTTAGTTTCAATAATCTGGATTCGTATGGCTCTTTTTCATCACCAGAATTATCCTCCCAACGTACTTTATCCCAGTGCCCTGACATCGCTTGAACCAACTCCAAAACTGTGTTGTTCTGATGAGCTGAGGGACCAAAGTTGAAGGGTTCTCCATGAAGTTCATCTTTTTGATGCAGTTCTGTGGCCAAGGCTAGATAACCGCTCAGCGGCTCCAGCACATGTTGCCAAGGTCTGGTCGCCAGAGGGTTGCGAAGTTGTACTGATTTTCCTTTTGCCCATGAGCGAACACAATCCGGAACAATTCGGTCCTGAGCCCAGTCTCCACCTCCAATCACGTTTCCCGCACGTCCCACAGCAATCCGAACGGCTCCATCCTTTGGAAAAAATGATTTCACATGAGAACGAATTACCAACTCTGCCGTGCCTTTGGAAGCACTATAAGGGTCCGGACCGCCAAGTGCATCAGTCTCCCGATAACCCCAAACCCATTCAACGTTGTTGTAGCACTTATCACTAGTAATCAAAACGGCAGTACATTTTTTCTCCAACGGTCTTAATGCCTCCAGCAAATTTAATGTTCCTATCGCGTTTGTCATATAGGTAGCAACAGGATCTTCATAAGAGCGCCGCACCAAAGCTTGCGCTGCGAGGTGAAAAA
>JAPKCW010000093.1:0-7675 GCA_028822815.1 Nitrospinaceae bacterium
CAAAATCTCACCCAGCTTAGACGCAGAATAACTGTCTAACCGAGAATGAAAATCCACTCTATAGTCAGCGGCATTTTTACGGATCCAATCCACAGCAACCTGATCCTGAGTTTCACAACTCATATTGGCGCATTTTTTATCCAGCAGGTTCGTTTGGGATAACCGTATGATTTCACAAATCAAATCTTCTTGGATCTGGCTCATATCTTAAATTTTAACACAAAATATGACGGGAAATTAGCCCTTTGGCTATAAAAACGGGTCACTCTATAATGGTTTTTCAGGCTTGTCAATGCGATATTTATTGTACCCAATAGCCTTTTAATATTCAATAGGTTACTGTTAATTTGCTACCCTGTTTGGGCACCCTGCCCTTTGAAGTTCGAGGACCGAGGATCGAAAACCTCCCGTAAGCCATCTCCCAAAAAATTGAATGCAAGTATGGTTAAAAATATTACCAACGAGGGAAACAAAATAAGATGCGGGTAAAACTTGATCGCCGTCCAACCATCGTTGGCCAGGCTCCCCCAACTGCTAAATGGAGGGGCGATTCCCAACCCGATAAAACTCAATGTCGATTCGGCTAAAATCGCCACGGGCACACGAAAACTTAGGGTCACCACCAGGATACTCAGGATATTAGGGAAAATTTCCCGCAGCAGAATCCTTGTGGGGCTCGCTCCCAGAGCACGGGCCGCTTGCACATAAGGAAACTCTTTCATCCGCAGGACTTCTCCGCGCACCAGTCTTGCAACCGTGACCCAGCTTACCAGTGTCAAGGCAATAAAAACCCCCGTCACCCCTCGCCCCATCAACACGGTGATGAGAATGATCATCAATAGGTCTGGCAACGCAAAAACCACATCTACCAATCGCATCATCAGGTTATCGGTCCTGCCGCCGGCATAAGCCGAAATAGCTCCATAAACCGTTCCGATCACCAAGGCAAACAAGGTCGTGAACACACCGATAAATAATGATACCCGGGCACCATAAATCATGCGCGAAAGAAGATCGCGACCCAAACGGTCGGTGCCCATCCAATGTTCCAGACTGGGGAAAGCCAAAGTGCTTAGCGTATCCTGTGTTGCGTAAGAATAAGGAGCCACCCATGGAGCCAACACCGCTACCCCTGAAATAAGCAGGAGAAAAACGGCACTCAATTTGGCGGCAAGGGATAATTGATTCATCATTTCAAAGTCACTCTCGGGTCCAGCCAGCCGTAAACCATATCCACAACCATATTCGCGACCACAATCAGCACTGCATAAACCAGCGTCACTCCCATTATCAAAGGATAATCCCGATTTGTCACAGCAGTGATGAAAAACCGTCCCATGCCAGGAATCGAAAAGATATACTCAATAACGAAAGAACCGGTGACCAGTCCGGCTGTCAGGGGACCCATCACCGAAACAACGGGATACATTGAGTTTTTCAAAACATGTTTGAACAATATCACCGGTTCCGTCAGCCCTTTGGCCCGTGCGGTTCGGATATAATCTGTAGCTAAAACATCCAGCATCGTGGTTCGTGTCAGTCGGGCGACATACCCGGCAAAACCTGCACCCAGCGCGAACGCAGGCAAAATCATATAACGGGGCCCTTCCCACAAAGCAGGAGGAAGCAAGTGCCAATGATGCGAGAAGATCCATACGGATATCGCCCCCAACACAAAACTAGGCACCGAAATTCCCATCGCCGCCAAAAGAAGGACAGACCGATCCAGCAATGAATTTTTCCAGTATGCCGAGATCATCCCGGCAGGAATTCCTAACCCTAAAACAACCAGAACCGCAAAGAGCCCCAATGTAAAAGAAACGGGAAACGTATCGCGGATAATATCCGAAACATCCCGCCCTAAATATTTGTAAGACGGCCCCAGATCGCCTTGGGCCAATTGTTTCATGTACAGAAGATATTGCAGGGGAAGGGGTTTATCGAGATGATATTTAGCCTCGATATTGGCGATGATTTCTGGTGGAAGGATTTTTTCTGTATCGAACGGTCCCCCGGGAACTACGTGCATGATGAAAAAGGTGATCGTCGCAACCGTGACCAGAACTGGTATTCCCAATAAAACCCGCCTGATGATAAATCGCAACATGCCAGCATCTTACCACCGGACAATGTGCAGGGAAACCCATCATATTTCCTTTAAGAAAAATTCGCAGGTTTCGCCACAGGCTGCGATATAATGGAAGGTCTTTCATCTTCACCGGGATTTTAATGAAATACCCTTCTTTAATAGAATTCATAGAGCGGCTGGAAATTGATGGAGAGCTCCTGCGGATAAATGAATCCGTTTCGCCCATTCTTGAAATCGCGGAAATCACCGACCGGGTATCCAAAAAACCCGGAGGCGGCAAAGCCCTTCTATTCGAAAATGTTGAAGGCAGTTCCATGCCAGTGCTGATCAACGCTTTTGGCAGTACAAAACGAATGAACCTGGCACTGGGTGTCCATAATATTGAAGACATTGCCAAACGCATAGAAAGCTATATTAAAATTCCTCCTCCCACTACCCTGCTGGAAAAGGCAAAGCTTCTGCCCATGCTTTTGCAGGCGGCACAGTTTCCAGCCAAGCTCGTGCAACCCGCCCACCCTCCTTGCCAGGAGGTCGTCCATCTAAACGATGATATTGATCTGGGAACGATCCCGATCCTGCAATGCTGGCCTCAAGACGCGGGACGATTCATCACCTTCCCCATCGTGATCAATCGCAGTGTGGATAAAAAAATCAGGAATGTAGGACTCTACCGCATGCAAGTGTACGACAAAAAAACTACAGGCATGCACTGGCATATCCATAAAGACGGAGCGCATTTTTTCCATGAATACCGCAAACAGAATAAGGTGATGGAAGTGGCAGTCGCGCTCGGCGCCGACCCTGCATCCTGTTATTCCGCCTCCGCTCCCCTGCCCTATGGCATTGATGAGTTTCTTCTCGCTGGTTTTATCCGTAAGGCAAGCGTACCACTGGTCAAATGCAAGACGGTGGACCTAGAGGTTCCGGCAAATGCAGAAATTGTTTTGGAAGGCTATATCGACCCGGCTGAAATGCGGCTGGAAGGACCTTTTGGCGACCATACCGGTTATTACTCGCAGGACGGGGATTATCCGATCTTTCATATCACCGCCATCACCCACCGCAAGAACCCTGTTTATCTGACTACCATCGTCGGCAAACCACCGCAGGAAGATTTTTACCTGGGCAGGGCGACCGAGCGCATCTTTCTACCCCTGCTCAGAACCCAACTCCCGGAAATCGTCGACATGGATATGCCGGTGGAGGGGATCTTTCACAATTGCGTCATCGTTTCTCTCGACAAACATTACCCTATGCAGTCGAGAAGACTGATGAACGCGTTTTGGGGGCTCGGTCAAATGAGCTTTGTTAAAACAATCGTCACCGTTGATGCCGAAGTCAATGTTCATGACTATAAAGAAGTAGCAAAACTTTTACTCAATAAAGTGGATTTTACAACCGACCTGTTTTTCTCCGAAGGGGTTCTCGATGTTCTCAACCACGCTTCCGACCAAAGGCTACACGGCTCGAAACTGGGCATCGACCTCAGCACAAAAATAGAAGGAGAGCCGGGCTATAAAAAAGAAGCGCCTGTCTCCGCCAATAGCTCCGAGCTTCCCTCAGCGGAAAAAGTGATGGCAATATTTAAAGAAGTGCAAAACTGCAAGGTTTTGGAACTGCAAGCCAAGCGCTCTGTCCTGCTCGTGGCCCTTAATAAAACCGGCCCGCATCAGGGAAAACAATTCATCCAGTCATTTTTGGATCATGCTGAATTTTCTGCGATAGAAATTATTATCGTGCTGGAAGGCCATGTGGATATTGAAAACATCTCTACAGTGATGTGGAAGTTTTTCAACAACCTCGACCCGAAGCGGGACTTTTATTTTGATGCAGGACGTTTGGGAATTGATGTAACGCAAAAATTTCCCGAAGAAGGCTATCAACAAAGCTGGCCGGAGGAAATTGAAATGACTGCGGAAATTAAAACGCAGGTCGATAAAAAATGGCACGACCTGTTCAATAAATAACAATCCTCCTGAATCAACATGGCTGTAGACCACATCACCATAAAAGGTGCAAGAGAACACAACCTTAAAAACCTCAGCCTCACTCTGCCACGGGAAAAACTGGTGGTGATAACAGGTTTGAGCGGTTCGGGAAAATCTTCTCTCGCTTTCGACACCATTTACGCCGAGGGCCAGCGCCGATATGTGGAATCCCTTTCCGCTTACGCGCGGCAGTTTCTGGAATTGATGGAAAAACCCGATGTGGACTCCATCGACGGACTCTCCCCGGCCATCTCGATTGAGCAGAAGACTTCCAGCAGAAACCCTCGTTCCACCGTTGGCACGGTAACAGAAATTTATGACTATTTGCGCCTGCTCTACGCCAGAATCGGCAAGGTTTTCTGTTATGGTTGCGGGCGGCAAATTACCTCGCAGACCGTGCAGCATATCGTTGACCAGGTCCAGGCTATCCCCATTGGAAAGAAAGTGATGATCCTTTCCCCTATAGCCCGTGACAGGAAGGGAGAATTCAAAAAGGAAATTCTGGATATGAAGCGCAAGGGATTCGTCCGCGCTCGCATAAACGGTGAAGTGCGCTCCCTCGATGAAGAAATCGCTCTCAACAAAAAATTCAAACATACTTTGGAAGTGGTGGTAGACCGGCTGATTATCAAGGAAAACATGGGCAAACGACTAGCCGACTCGGTAGAAACCGCCCTCAACCATGGAGAAGGTTCTCTGGTCGTTGCCATTCTTGAGGACAAAGAAAAATCCCAAGAATTGTTGTTCAGTGAAAAATTCGCCTGCAGTTATTGCAACATCAGTTATCCGGAACTGGAACCGCGTCTGTTCTCCTTCAACAATCCGCAAGGAGCATGCGCCCAATGTGATGGACTGGGAATCAAAATGGTGATCGACCCGGAATTGGTCGTTCCGGATCCCCGGATTTCCATCCGCGATGGGGCTTTGAAGCCCTGGGAAAAACGCAGTTCCATCTATTTCCACCAGATGCTGGATACCATCTCCAGCCATTTCAAGTTCAAGCTCAACACCCCGTTTCAAAAATTACCTAAAAAGATTCGCGATATCCTGTTATTCGGTTCCGGTGATGAACCCATAAAATATTATTTTGAAAAAGATGGGAGAAAACAATTCTATACTGATACCTTCGATGGCATAATTCCTGATCTACAGCGGCGTTATAGAGAGACCGACTCCACCTCCACACGGGAAGAAATTACACGATACATGCGTCCCCTTTCCTGTCAGGCTTGCGGCGGCGACCGGTTGCGCAAAGAAGCCGTCTCAGTAAAAATTGCCGACCTGAATATCGTAGACCTCACGGCATTTTCCATCGGCCAGGCCTATCAATATTTCCAGAAGCTTACACTGACACGACAGGAACACAATATCGCCCGAAGAATCGTCAAGGAAATTAAAGAGCGCCTTGGGTTTCTCACCAATGTCGGATTGGAATACCTTTCTCTCGATCGTTCCTCAGCAACCCTGTCAGGGGGGGAAAGCCAGCGCATCCGCCTCGCTACCCAGATCGGCTCCAGCCTGATGGGAGTCCTCTACGTTCTTGATGAACCCAGTATCGGGTTGCATCAAAGGGACAACGACCGCCTGCTCAACACCCTCTTCCGCCTGCGTGACTTGGGCAACACCGTCATCGTGGTCGAGCACGACGAAGCCACCATCCGCTCAGCCGACTATGTTGTGGACCTTGGCCCCGGCGCAGGAGTTCATGGCGGTGAAACCATTTTTGCAGGAGCCCCTAAAGCCCTGCTTAAATGCAAAGATTCTCTGACAGGACAATACCTTTCCGGTAAAAAGCAGATCCCGCTTCCCAAAACCCGGCGCAAAGGCAATGGGAAAACAATTGAGATTCATGGAGCCAAAGAAAATAACCTGAAAGGAATAACCGTAAAAATTCCTCTCGGCTGTTTTGTCTGCGTGACCGGCGTGTCCGGTTCCGGTAAGAGTACGCTCACGATAGATATTTTATACAAGGCTCTGGCCCGGCATTTTTGGAACTCGATGGATAAACCCGGCGAGTTTAAAAAAATTCAGGGCCTGCAATGGCTCGATAAAGTCATTGATATCGACCAGTCGCCGATAGGCAGGACACCCCGATCTAACCCCGCCACCTATACTGGCGTGTTCACCCTTGTCCGGGAATTATTCAGCCAGGTTCCCGAATCCCGTGCCCGCGGTTACAAACCGGGACGGTTCAGCTTTAATGTTAAAGGGGGAAGGTGCGAAGCCTGTCAGGGAGACGGAGTTATCAAGATCGAAATGCATTTTTTACCGGACGTATTCGTTACCTGCGAAGTTTGCCAGGGAAAACGATTCAACCGCGAAACGCTGGAAATTCTTTATAAAGGAAAAAATATCGCCGACATATTGAATATGACAGCGGAAGAAGCCAAGGAATTTTTCACCAATATTCCTGCCATTAAAACCAAACTGCAAACCATCACCGATGTCGGGTTGGACTATATAAGGTTGGGCCAGCAGGCCACCACTTTATCCGGCGGGGAAGCGCAGAGGGTCAAATTATCGAAAGAGTTGAGCAAACGCAGTACCGGCAGAACACTTTACATTCTGGATGAGCCGACCACCGGACTGCATTTTGCCGATATCGAGAACCTGTTGAGAGTTCTCGACAAACTGGTGGATACAGGCAATACGGTGATCATCATCGAACATAATATGGATGTGATCAAAACCGCCGATCATATCATCGACTTGGGACCAGAAGGCGGTGACGGCGGAGGCCAGGTGCTGGCCGAAGGTCCGCCGGAAAAGATCGCAAAAGTTAAAGCCTCTTACACCGGACAGTATTTGAAGGAATATCTGTAGGATATTAATCTAAGGTTTTATATACAGATAACCTTGTTCCTGCAAATCGGCAATGCGTTTGACCGCTACAGGATGTTCAGTCGGGATAAAACCCGGCTCCAAAGTATCCAGAGGTTTGCCAAACAACTTCATCGAAACCTGGCACATTTCTGGTTGCACTCCCTTGGCAATAATCATGGCGAGCTTCTTTTTCAAACTAGGATCTACAGTTTCTTTAATAAAGAGTTTCAGGGCCGGACCGTGCACCACCACTTTGATGTCGATTTTATCCGGTCCACCTTCTGCTTCCATATGTTTATTGATCAAAGCCATGGCGTATTTGGCAACCCCGACATCCGAGCCATCAATGTGATACAAAACTTTAATTCGGCCATTTGCATCACGATTGTTTCCTGCTTCCGCAACTGAGAATATAAGCATGAGGCAAATCAATGCCGTAAAAAACTGTACGATCCAATTTTTATTATTCCAAATCATGAAAACCCTCCTGTAGGATTATTTTAGTGTGCTACCCAGAAGTGTATCACTTTTAATCTTTTGGAATACAGATTTGACAGGAGGGAAATTCTGGACGAGTTTCGGCGGAAACGAATTGGGTTAGTTATTTTCGGTGTTTTCGAGCCGGGCGATGGCGCGGAAAAGTTTTTTCTGCGTTTCGGTGAATTCTTCTTCAGAAAGGTCGGCTTTGCCCAGCAGTTCTTCCGCTTTGGCCTGGGCACGCTCGGCCCGTTCGCGGTCAATCTCTTGCAGAAACTCCCCGGTTTCAGCCAGTATC
>JAPKCW010000094.1:0-7672 GCA_028822815.1 Nitrospinaceae bacterium
GCATTCTGAATCAATACAAATGCCGCCATTCTGGTAATGCAAAGTAGGATAAATCAGGATTGGTTGCATCGCCGGGTCGATGTTGTAACGCTCAAACCGATGGATCAATCCTGGAAACTGTCGGGCCAGTGTCCCTGCCCCCTTTTTTAAATCAATCATCGGGGTATCGAGCCAGATCCCTATCTTGCCATGCGGAGTTTTCACACCTCTTCCTTCTGCGGTTTCCTTGATGATGGCTCCCGCCAGCACATCGCGGTATGCCATCTCGTCGATAAAGTGCACTCCTTCTGCATTGACCACCTGGGCTCCTGTCGACCGGATCGCCTCGGTCACCAACTGCCCGGCCAGGGCTTCCGGGAAACAGGCCCCGGAAGGATGGTACTGGTAACTGTCGAGATGAATGAGGCGGCACCCCTGCCGATAAGCCAGTACCAGACCATCACCCGTCGCACCCACATGATTACTGGTGGGAAACCCCTGCAAGCGAAGCTGTCCGCTCCCGCCAGTAGCCAGAATCACTGCCCGGGCCGAAACACAAACCGTTTTTCCGGCATTCCGGTCAAACAGGATAGCGCCGGTCACCCGCCCTTTGCCGTCATCAACCAGTTCCATCGCCACATGTTCTTCCAGTATGTGAGTGCCGGTCAGGCGCACCGCGTCTTTCAACACACGCATGATCTCTAGCCCGGTATAATCCCTGCAAGCCAAAACACGCGGCACCGAAGTTCCACCACCACCGCGTAGACTAAACCGTCCATCCTCATTCTGGTCGAACAGGCAACCGAGTTGACTGAGCCAGCGGATGCTTTCAGGGCCTTGTTCACAAAGAATCCGCAACAGGTCTGGGTCATTATCACCGTGTCCGCCGACCAGTGCATCGGCAAAATGTCGCCTTGGCGAATCGTCATCACCGAGCGCAGACTGAATGCCGCCCTCGGCCATCACCGTGTTGGAATCACCCAGCCTGAGTTTGGTAGCCAGGTGAACGGATAGACCCGAACCTTCCAGCGTCAAAGCCGCAGTCGCTCCGGCTCCACCGCCGCCTAGTATCAACACATCGGTCTCAATTTCAGCCTTGGGCAGGTAGCCCGGCTCAAGGGAACTGTCGCCTTCTAAAAGTTGCGCCAGCTCTAAAGGAAATTCCTGCTCCCCGGCGTTTGGGCCGACTGCCACCTTGCGTTCGTGACCCAGATAATCCGGATGGTATTGTTTGAGAATGGCCTCTGCCTGGGCTGAATCAGGCTGAGGCGCGGGCTGATCGAGCCTGGCCAAACGCGAGGCTTTAAGCTTTTCCAGGGACTCCTTCGCCCATTCCATCATGGCTCGATCCTCTCTGACTGGCGAAATTTTTTAGCTCTTTGCAACCTTAGTTCACCATCTTCCACCAAAAGATATTGCCATTCTTGCTCAGCACTGGCCTGGGTTTTTGCGATGGCAAGATTCCGGCTCATGCCTAAAGAGCGGCGCACCCAGAGCCCCATATTATGCGGTTTGACTTTATCTTCGCAGACGAATCGGCACAGCCCGCAATGAATGCAGGTGGTAAAATCTTCCGCCACGGCTGAAAACTCGCCCTTTTGCATACGCAAAACCGAGTCCATCACCGGAATTGACATAGGGCAGGCAGTGGTACAGCTTCCGCATTTCGTACACCGGCTGAGAGTGGGAAACGCCGACTGTAGAGTGGAAAGTTCCGGGTTAGCCACCGGCTCCACCGCAGTATCCTCTGCGACAGGGCAAGGAAAAATTTCCATCCCTGCCTCCACCGGTTTCATGCAGGCTAGTTCCGTCCCTCCCGTACGGCCATCGGAATAACGCAGGGTGACGGTGCAAGCCCCGCAGACCCCCCCGGCGCACCCGGTCTTGACGCTTTCCGCCATTCCGGCGGCCCAAAGGGCATGCACAATGGTTTCGCCAGTCTGCGCCTGGATCGTTTTTCCGGAAATTTTTATTTCTACTGTTTTCTCTGCCATAAGCTCATACGAAGTTGAGAGATGATCCCAGATTATGTTAAATTACTCCAAGTTAATAATATTTTTTTGCATAAGGAACGAATATGTCCGGTCATTCCAAGTGGGCCAGTATAAAACATAAAAAGGGCGCGGCCGACGCCAAACGCGGAAAAATTTTCACCAAGCTCATTAAGGAAATCACTGTGGCGGCTCGCATCGGTGGCGGAGACCCCGCTGGCAACCCGCGCCTTAGAACCGCCATCTTGATCGCCAAAGGCAAAAACATGCCGGTCGACAACATCACTCGCGCCATTAAAAAAGGTACTGGCGAGTTGGAAGGCGTACACTATGAAGAGGTCACCTATGAAGGATACGGTCCCGGAGGAGCGGCCATCTTTTTGGAAGCGATGACCGACAACAAAAACCGCACCGTCAGCGAAATTCGGGCCGCCCTCGGTAAAGCCGGCGGAAACCTCGGTGAAAACGGCTGTGTGGGGTGGATGTTCGAGAAAAAAGGACTCATCACCGTTAAAACCGAGGCTAAAAGCGAAGACGACCTTATGGAACTGGTCATCGATGCCGGTGCCGATGATATGCAAACCGTTGAAGATCACTACGAGATCACCACCGCCATTGAAAATTTCGAGACTGTGCGCAAGGCTCTCGAAGAAGCGGATGTACCCATGGATACGGCAGAGCTTACCCGCATTCCCCAAAATACCGTTTCGCTGGATGCGAAAAAAGGCAAAGCACTACTCAAACTGATGGATATTCTGGACGACCACGACGACATCCAAAAAGCCTATTCCAATTTCGACATCCCGGATGATGTCATGGCCGCTATCATTGAAAGTAGCTAAAACCCCGACCGGCCCCTCTTTTTATAGACAGGTCCAACCTTTTCACCAAGGCTGAATAAAATGCGTGTCATGGGAATCGACCCCGGAAGCAACTGCACCGGATTCGGTATCGTTGAAGAAATCAAAGGCGACCTGCATGCCGTACACTGGAGCAGTGTGCGCAGTACATCCAAACATACTTTTCCCGACCGACTCAAACGCATTTATGATGAACTGGTGCTCGCCATAGAGAAATTTCAGCCCGATGTGGTAGTAGTGGAAGACCTGTTCTACGCCACCAACGTGAAAACAGTAATAAAACTTGCGCAAACCCGCGGCGTCATCCTGCTGGCCGCCATCAATTGCGGCATTGAGCTTGCGGAATACAGTCCGCTGGAGATCAAACAATCAGTAGTCGGCTACGGACGCGCCGATAAAAACCAGGTGCGCGATATGGTTACCGTCCTGCTCAAGCTTAAAGAAAAACCCGAACCGTTTGATGCCTCCGACGCTCTGGCTGTCGCTATCTGCCACATTCATAACGCCGGACTGCAACAAAAAATCAAACTCGCACAAAGATAATTAAAACATGATCGCCCACCTTAAAGGACAGCTGACTTATAAGTCTCCCGAATATACCATCGTCGATGTCAATGGCGTGGGCTATCAGGTTTTCACACCACTATCTACCTATTACGCCCTGCCCGGCTTGGGCCAAACGGTTTCGCTCAGGGTGCATACCCGCGTACGGGAAGATGAACTGAAACTTTTCGGTTTTTTGACAGAAGAAGAACAAACTATTTTTCAAAAACTCATTACCATCAACAAGGTTGGACCCCGGGTGGCTCTGGGCATCCTGTCCGGTATGTCCCCGGCAGATTTTATTTCCGCTGTGATGAATAATGATGCCGCCAGACTGAGCACCATCCCCGGTGTCGGCAAAAAAACTGCCGAACGCCTGGCCATGGAAATGAAAGATAAACTGGCAGACCTGGCACTGGAAATGGCGCATCACCCTGGAGCCACACCAAAGCAAGGCTTCTATGACGACGCACTCTCGGCTCTTGTCAACCTCGGCTATAAAAAACCGGAGGCAGAAAAAGCCCTGAAAACAATCTATAATCAGAACGGCAAAGACGCCAGCCTCGAAGACCTCATTAAAGAAAGTTTGAATATTTTATAGCGGGTCTCACCCGCAGGAAAAAATAATGGACGAAGACAGACTCATAAACTCGGAACTGGATAACGAAGAAGTCCAGTACGACAACAGTCTCAGACCCAGCCAACTGGCCGAATATGTCGGGCAGGAAAAGATCAAGGAAAACCTGAACATCTTCATAGCCGCCGCAAAAATGAGAGAGGAGTCCCTCGACCATGTGCTGTTTTACGGTCCGCCCGGCCTTGGCAAGACCACGTTAGCCAATATCATCGCTGGCGAAATGGGCGCAAACCTCAAGAGCACCTCGGGTCCGGTCATCGAAAAGACCGGCGACCTGGCGGCGCTTCTCACCAACCTGAAAAAAGGCGATGTCCTTTTCATCGATGAGATTCACCGACTCTCCAACGTGATCGAAGAAATTCTCTACTCGGCAATGGAAGACTATAAACTGGACATCATGATCGGACAGGGGCCAAGCGCCCGCTCCATCAAGCTGGAACTGCCGCCCTTCACCCTGGTGGGGGCCACGACAAGGGCAGGTCTTCTCACCTCCCCTTTGCGCGACCGCTTCGGGGTGGTGCATAGGCTCGACTATTATAACGAGAAGGAACTGGAAACTATTCTCACCCGTTCAGCCGGCATTCTTGAAATCGATATCGTTCCCGAAGGAGCCAATGAAATTGCTCGCCGCTCACGCGGCACCCCAAGAATTGCCAACCGACTGTTAAGGCGCGTGCGCGACTATGCCCAGGTGAAAGCCGATGGCATTATCACCCGCGAGGTTGCTAACGATGCACTCGAAATGATGGAAGTGGATGGTAAAGGTCTCGACAAAATGGACCACAAACTTCTATTGGCAATGATAGAAAAATATTCCGGTGGACCGGTGGGCATCGAAAACCTGGCGGCATCCATCAGCGAAGAAAAAGATACTATCGAAGATGTGCTGGAACCTTACCTCATCCAGACCGGATTCATCCAGCGCACCCCCCGTGGGAGGGTGGCCACGCCACTGGCCTACAAACATTTCAATAAACTTCCACCGAGTAAAAATGACCAGGAAAGTCTATTTTAGAACCTTGGCATTGAAAAATGATTGAAGTAAAAGTTAATCCCTACCGTGACAAATTAGAAAGTTTACTTAAAAAAGTTCGCCCTCGCCTTTCAAGCACACACAACCTGGAGTTCAAAAAATGTTTTGGTGCAGTAGCCGGGTATGTGAATGGGAATATTTTTATCTCCTGCGGTAAGTTTGGGGTCGCGCTCAAACTACCCCCCGAAGCTTTGGCAATGCTTTTTAAAGAAAAAGGAGTGAAACCACTCAAATATTTCCCCAACGGCCATGTCAAAAAAGAATATGCAGTCCTTTCTCAACACATCCTCAATGAACCCGCAAGACTTAAGAAACTCGTCAATAAAAGTATTAAATTTTCCCAGAAGTAAATAAACCCCAGGAAAACTGGCCGATGGCAGAACTCTCAATGTCTACGCGGTCCCCGGCTTTAAGCGGACCCACCCCCGCCGGAGTTCCGGTAAAAATGATATCGCCCGGCCTCAACGTCCACCATCCGCTCAGCGTGTGGATCAAACTTTTAATAGGGAATAACATGTCCCGGGTATTGCCCTCCTGCCGAAGCTCCCCGTTAACCGAACAGGTGAACGATAAATTTTCCAGGTCAATGGAATCTGGATCGTAAGCCTTGAAGAGTCCCAAGGGGGCACTCTGCTCAAACGATTTAGAAAGTTCCCAGGGCAGGCCCGATTTTTTTAACCGGACTTGAACATCGCGCAAGGTTAAATCCAGTCCTAAAGAAACTCCGGCAATAAACGATAAAGCGTTCGCTTGAGGAATATCTTGCCCTTCCCTGCTGATCGAAAGCACCACTTCCACTTCATGATGCAGGAGATTGCCATGGCGAGGTATAAACAGGCTTTCGCCGGGAACCACGATACTGGAAACCGGTTTCATAAAAACCACCGGTTCTTCCGGCGTTTTACCACCCAGCTCCCTGATATGTTCGCCATAATTTTTGCCGATGCAAAAAATCCGGTTGGGAGTGAACGATTGATTGTCGATTGAAATCTGCAATGAGTTAATTTCCGGCTTGAGCAAAGATACGCTGGAAAAATTTCTGCATTGCCGACCAAGACCGCTCATCCGCCTGCTTGTTGTATTCCAGGTTGGGAATGTTGAATTTTTTACTGAATTCGTCCGCTTGTTTGTTGGTAAAACTGTGTTTGACCCCAGAAAGATTCAGATAGGTGAAATCCACATTGCCAGCAACCATTTGGCTGGAGAAAGAACCAACGCTTTCAGGTTTTAGAAAAGAATCCTCAGATCCGTTAATGATCACAACGGATGCTTTCATGTTTGTGATCGCCGGTTCTAAAGGCAATGCGCTGTGAAAAGCAACGATTCCAGCCAAATCAGCACCACCCCTTGCCATGCGAATGGACACCGCACCCCCAAAACAGAATCCGATGGCTCCAATTTGTTCCGGGTTCACAGTCTTATGGGCCTGCAAAACTTCCTTGGCTTTGTTGAAGCGGGCTTGGGAGGTTTTCCAGTCCTTAAAAGCGGCGTTCATAAATTCACCTGCCTTTTTGGGGTGGTCCGCCGTTTTTCCATTGCCATACATATCCACTGCCAAAGCGGTGTATCCAATTCCCGCCAGCATGCGGGCTCGGTTCCGGGCATGTTTGTTGTGCCCCCACCATTCGTGGACCACAAGAATCCCCGGACGTTTTCCTTTAATTGCATCGTCATAAGCGATATAGCCTTTTAACGTCGTTCCGTTCTGGGTGTAATCGATCTCCTGAGTTTGAACCTCCGCTTGAGCCACGGTGGCAAAACTTAGAATTGATAGGAACACCAATTGGAGAAAGGTTTTCATATTCATTGGCTCCTCGGGAAAAGGATTTAGAAATTTACGGAATAGTCGAATTTTACCGGGCTTTATAGAGAAGGGAAAGGGAAATCCCTGCCCCCCCAACATGCTAAGGGTTGGGATTTGGAGTTTTGGCACGTGATTTGCTCTATAAACTAAAAAAAGGTGTTTGCGTCAAAATTCAGACAGGGAGGCGTTATGAAAGACTTGACGATAGATGAAATTTTAACCCAGATGTTCAGGGACACCGCCAACCGTGTTGGCTGGAATGTATATCGCAAAGGCAAGCCCTGTGTCGCGGCATTAAAACGGGGTAAAGATGAAGCCACCAGTAATCTGAAAAAAATGCACTGAAACGGGGACTCCAATGAACGAAACCACGACTTTGACCCAAACCAAAGAGCTTTCACCCGATGACCGGGCAAACTGGAAGGTTGACATTGCCGAAGGCATCGACCTTCTTTCCGAGCAAGAAAAATTGGTGATCGCCCTGCACTATCATGAAGAACTGACTACTGAGGAAATCGCCATGGTTCTCGAAATTTCAGAACACAAGGTCAAAAAAATCCGCGACAAAACTCTGCAAAAACTCCTCAACCGCTGAACCCGCTCCCAACGAATAGTGTGGTAGCCCCAAGGTCTACCAAACTTTACCAAAACTTCTTGATTCATAAAGGGGTTTTATTTTGGGTTATTTCTAGCCCCACACCCAGCCCCACATTGTACCGCTGCTTGAACGAATGAATTCACTCATCAATAATAGTACAGGGAAAACCCTGCGGTAGGACTGAACGCCGTTCCACTGGCATTCTCCCAGATACAAGTCCAGGAAAT
>JAPKCW010000344.1:0-1661 GCA_028822815.1 Nitrospinaceae bacterium
GCAAACTTCGCAATGGGAAAACCGGTAGCTTTAGATGCCAAAGCGGAACTTCTGGATACTCGGGGATTCATCTCAATGACTATCATCTCTCCGGTCTTTGGGTCGATGGCAAATTGGATATTGGAGCCACCCGTCTCAACTCCAATTTCACGGATAATGTCGATCGCCGCGTTGCGCATTATCTGATATTCTTTGTCGGTGAGCGTTTGAGCGGGAGCCACCGTTATGCTGTCCCCGGTATGAATGCCCATGGGGTCCAGGTTTTCGATGGAACAGATGATGACGACATTGTCATTCAAGTCCCGCATCACTTCCAATTCATACTCTTTCCAGCCAATGAGGGATTTTTCGATTAATACCTGGGTAACAGGGCTTGCTTTAAGGGCAAATTCAACCAGTGATTCGAAATCATGCTTGGTGTAGGCGACACTTCCTCCGGTTCCGCCTAACGTAAAAGAAGGACGAATGATTGCGGGGAAACCTGTTTCCTCAACTATTTTCCAAGCCTCCGGCAAAGATTTGGCTTGGCCGCTGAGCGGAACCCTCTGTCCGATTCGAGCCATGGCTTCTTTGAAAAGATTCCGGTCTTCGGCTTTATAGATGGCATCCACACTAGCACCGATCAACTCTACATTAAATTTATCCAGAACTCCCTTTTCAGCAAGAGCCAGTGCAATGTTCAAGGCGGTTTGGCCTCCCATTGTGGGAAGTAAAGCATCGGGCCTGTCACGCTCAATAATTTTTTCAACTACCTCGGGGGTGACCGGTTCTATATAGGTGCGGTCCGCAAACTCAGGATCGGTCATAATGGTTGCAGGATTGCTATTTACCAAAATGATTTCTTAGCCTTCTTCTTTTAAGGATTTGCAGGCCTGTGTTCCCGAGTAGTCGAATTCGCAAGCCTGGCCAATAATTATGGGGCCGGATCCAATAAGAAGAATTTTTTTTATGTCAGTTCGTTTGGGCATCAGTTTCTATAAATATCTGATACGTCGATTTGCCGGGAGCGTTCCCATTTTAAATTCATATAAGCCAGTTTATTGATCAATTCTGAAATCAGCCTGCGTCCTTCAATCTTCATTTTTTCCGGTTTCAAATGGCCTATCTCTTTACCTGTCTGCTGGCTGCTGGCTTCAATTTTTATCTTGTCTTCTTTCAAACCCAAAAGCTTACCTGTCAACTTATCTCTTTTAGTGCCAGAATCAGTGCGTTCAATTTTGGTTTTAATTTTCTCTATAGATACAGCATTTTTTAAATATAATTTTTGAATTTTTGATGATTCTTTTTTAAGTTTAGTGAGTTCTTTTTTCCAGGATCGGTGCAGTAGATAGAATTTTTTTGCTTCACCCTTTATATACCGCTGTGTATTGTTTGGATGAAAGCAGAAGTTTCCCGTGAAAAAATATTTGTCATTATGGGGAACAATGCGCCCCTGAAAAATATCATTCTTCCTGAATGCAAGTTTTGAATCTTTCTCTTCAATCTGGTATTTTTCATCCGTGAACAAGTCTAAAACCGTTACCGAATTATCACGGACTTTCTTGATCTCAAAAAGAGCCTGAATATTTTTGGAAACATCTTTGTATGACTCCAAGTGGTCTGGAGTCCATGAAAAGGAGTTATGTTCAATTATATTTTTCAGAACAGTTTGGCGGGTTCCT
>JAPKCW010000345.1:0-1659 GCA_028822815.1 Nitrospinaceae bacterium
CGAGAAATTTCGGCATCAAGACCAAATCGGCCTTTTGGCCTTTTTTGGCGATAGTATGCCCCATTGCCAGGCTCCCGATGAGCATGAAAAACAATGGAACGAGTGTAATCATTTTACGATAAAACATAACTTCTCCTTAATTCAGGATTGAAAAAAACTAGCTTAGAATCGACTGCTCAGTGTTTCATAGGCATTGCCTCCTTACTGCATAGAGTGATTAAATGATTGAGATGAAAGTCTTTCAGGCTTCATTTTAAATCGATCTTCGGTGTTGGCTCCAAAATTCTTGTATCATTTTCTGTAGATTGGGAATCAAGACCGACAGGATTAACAAACCCCCAATAACCCCGGTTTGGACATGGCCAGTGATATTACTCAATGACATTCCGTTTCTCAAGTAAAGCACAATAAAAATGGAGAGAATAACCCCGTAAATAGTGCCTGAACCTCCGAAAATACTGACCCCTCCAAGTAGTACCATAGTGATGATATCCAGTTCAAAAGAAAGTCCCATATCGCCACGAACTGCACCTAAACGGGCAGCGAAAATAATCCCAGCCAGTGCGGAAATTAATCCTGATGCCGTGAATAAAAACATTTTGACTTTGGAAACGTTAACCCCGGAGTATAGAGCCACATTCTGATTGATCCCTATAAAGTAAACATAGCGACCGAGACCAGTGTACTGCAGGATGATCACAACCAGCACCAGCAAACTAAAGAATAAAAGCATCGAAAGGGGGAATGGCCCCAGCAGCGGTTGCTGACCCAAGGCTTCAAACCACGGGGGAAACACACGAATGGAACGGTCTTCAACCAGCACCCGTGCCAAGCCCCGGAACCCGATCAGCATCGCCAATGTCACAACGAGAGACGGCAGTTTGAACACAGTGATCCAGAAGCCGTTGAAGGCCCCACCCAAGGCTCCAATGATCAGGCACAAACCTAAGGCCAGTATCATCGGAGTTCCAGATTCCACCAACCAACCCAATACACAGGCAGAAAGACCCATCATCGAAGCCACTGACAGGTCAATTTCGGCATTCAGAATAATAAAGACCATGACCAAGGCAACAATGATTTTTTCGATTGACAATTCGAATATATTGATCTGGTTATCAATGCTCAGAAAAGATTCTGAATTGAGGGCGTTGACCAAGATGACCGATACTAGAATCAGGCTCAGGAACCCTTCCCAACTTCTCAATTTTTTAAAAATAGACATTAACGTTCCTTCAAGTAAATCAAGAGTTCATTTGAGCTAGTTTTTTCAAGCGGTAGTCACGAAAACGTTTCATAATAACACTGTCGGTTGCCACTGAAGCCAGAATTAATATTCCAAGCATGGCATCTCGCCAAAATTCGCTAATCTGCAACCAGCGGATCAGGCTGTTTTCCAACAAGTCAATTATAACGGCACCCAACACTGCGCCAAAAATACTTCCGGAGCCACCAAAAATATTGACTCCTCCAACTACTACTGCTGCAACAGATTTGAGTTCAAGACCACTTCCGGCTACCACGGTAATGTTCCCAAACCGTGCTAGGTACATGAACCCAGTCAGTCCTGCTAGTGCACCACACATAACGAAGGTCGTAAAAATTATTTTCCGGGTAGGAAAACCGGAGTTTCTGGCCGCCTCCGGGTTTGAACCGACT
>JAPKCW010000095.1:0-7653 GCA_028822815.1 Nitrospinaceae bacterium
TTAAATGACTGGTTAAAAATAAAACGAAATACAAATTTTTCCAACTGCTCCGATGTGCAACTTCTACCCAAAAATAAAATGATGGGCACAGATATAGCCTTATCTACGTACCAAGCCTGGCTCCAGGAACAGCCTTCGCGTTAAATATCAAAGTGGCCGGGCCTCCCACTAACGTGGGAGGCAACTGGGCAAGGGCTTAATTGAGCCGAGGTGAATTTTTGCTAGCCGATACAAGCTATTGCTCACTGCCTCCGGCCGCTGGCCGGTTAGCCCCAGAGTTCATCCGGGACTTCTAGGCGATCGATCTTTTTACCCTGGCCAATGTGCTGATCAAGAATTTCATCCACATCTTCTGGCTGGACTTTCTGGTACCAGACACCATCCGGGTAAACAACAACGACAGGACCTACTCCGCAAGGACCAAGACATCCGGTATTTGCAATCATACATTTTCCAAACAGCCCTTTTTGCTCAATCCCCATAGACAACTTCTCAAAAATGGCGTTGGAGCCAGTTTCGCCGCAGGAACCCCTGGGATGTCCCGGTGGTCGGCTGTTGGTACACACTAAAATATGATAACTTGGTTTCGGCATCAGTAAATCTCCGTTCAGGTTTAATGAACAACCCCGCCGCAAGCGGACGGGGTATCCTAATAAAGAGTTATTTTAAAAACCGTGGCAAGCCACGGGAAATAAAACCCACTTGTGGGATTAAAATCCAGAATGCTACATTAGATGTTCTGCAAAGGAAATGGTTTTTTTTAAATGGACGTTTTCAACACAAAATCGGATAAAGAGCCTTGCTCTCCACAAGAGCGGTTTGACGAAGACTATTTAAAGTCCCGGCTGGAACCCCTCGTCAAAGAACCCATCTCCCGCTTTGAGATCTTCAGCTTGAAAGGAGATGCATCAGACCGAAGCTATTTTCGGGTTCGCTCTTTCCGCCATTCTACAGCAAAATCTTCGATCATCGTCATGCAACTGAAGGAACCAGCCCCTGAAAAAGAACCGGACTTCAACCGCATGCAGAAATTTCTGCACCATCTGGATATGCCGGTTCCTGAAATTTTATACTACGATGCCGAGCGAGGACTGCTTTTCCTTGAGGATGGAGGCGACACGCATTTGGAAGACACGATCCGGAGTTCTCCTGAAAGCATTATTACCTGGTACCAGAAAGCCATAGAACTTATTGTGGTCATGCAGACCCGCGTTACAAAAAATATGTCTCCCTCTTGTCCGGCCTATTCCCTGAAGTTCGATGTCGAAAAATTAATGTGGGAAATGGACTTCATGGTAAAACACTACATCACGGGCTTTCTGAATCGGGAATTGGATCAAGATGAAGAGTCCAAACTCCGCACCGCCCTGCTTGGGCTCTGCGAAACCCTGGCTAAAGAGGAAAGAGTTTTCGTCCACCGGGATTTTCATTCAAGAAACCTGATGGTACGAGAAGAAAACCTGATGCTTATTGACTTCCAGGATGCCAGGATGGGGCCTTGCCAATATGATCTCGTATCCCTTTTGAAAGATTCGTATGTTGTCCTGGAGGAAGAAACCCGGAACAAATTACTGAGTTATTACCTTCAACGTATGGAACAGGAAGAGGGCCGGCAACTCCCCCGTTCTCCTTTCCTGAAAATTTTCGATTGCATGTCGATCCAGAGGAACTTGAAGGCAATCGGCACCTTCGCATTTCAATACACCGAATATAAGAATGAGCGTTACATTAAATACATTGACCCCACTTTGCAATACATCCGGGATACGATCCATTCCCGGCCTGACCTGGAACCGCTCGGCCAAGCTTTAAAGCAGGCGATTCCCAAGCTCAACACAGGGATTAACCGACCATGATGATTCTTAAAAAATATGTATTGTTCCTGTTCCTGAGAGTCTACCTACTTACAGCGACTGGTTTGATCGGGATTTTTTTGATTGTTGATTTTTTCGAGCGTGTGGATGAATTCATGGCAAAAAACGCTCCGCTCATCGATCTGGCTTCTTATTATGTTTACAAAATTCCTTTCGTTACCAATTACATGGCACCCCAGGCCGTGCTTTTGGCTACCGTCATCACTCTCGCCTCGTTGGCAAAACAAAACGAGTTCACCGCCATGAAGGCCTGCGGCATCAGTGTCACAGGCATCACGTTTCCCATCATCGGCGCATCGGTTCTTATTGCTCTCCTGGTGTTAGTCTGTAGCGAATTTGTTTCCCCAATCACCAACCAGAAAATGAATTACATTTTTTTTAGCAAGGTTCGGAACAAGGCAACCTACGGGGAAATACCCAACAAAGACCTCTGGCTCAAAGCGAAAGACCATTCCATTTGGAGCATTGACTCCTTTGATCCGAATAGTTCCGGCCTGCGGGGGATTATTATTTTGATTCCGAATGATGACTTCGGAGTCAGGCAGAGAATTGATGCCCGGTCCGCAGTCTGGTCGGGTGACAAATGGGATTTCATCGATGGCTACATTCGCAAATTTAACAGAGAAGGGCTGGTGTCAACAGACTACTTTGAGAGCCGTTCGTTTCCGGTTTCTGAAACCCCGAAAGATTTTGCCAAAGTGCGAAAACGGCCAGAAGAAATGAGCCTGCGGGAAATGTACACAACGATTCAGGTTCATGCACGGGAAGGTAAGGACACCACCAAAAAGTGGATCGAATTGCACCGTAACCTGTCCTATCCTTTCATCAGCGTTGTTTTAGCCTTGCTGGCAATTCCCTTGTCATTGAGATCCAGCAGGCATGGGGGCATCCTGTTTTGCGTGGGGGTGAATCTGGCGATGGGTTTTGTTTTCTCATTCCTGTACGCCGTCAGCATATCCCTGGGCCGCGGGGGAACCTTTGATCCGATTCTGGCCGCATGGGGTCCCAACCTGCTGTTCACGACTCTTGGATTTTATTTGCTGCTTACCCTGGACAGCGAAAAAGCTTTCCCGATTTAATGAAAAATTTCGCTTCCATCGATATTGGCTCCAACACGGTTCGCCTTCTGATCCTGGAATCTGACGGGGCTGGGGATTTCCAGCTTCTGGCTTCAAGAAGAGTGATCACCCGTCTTGGAGAAGGCATGGACAAGCACGGGAAACTTATGCAATCCCGAATGTCCGAGACCCTCTCCGCTTTATCGAGATTCCGCCAGGACTGCATGGATCATGGCAACCCTCCCTTATTCGCTGTGGCTACCAGTGCCGTACGAGAAGCCTCCAACGGCAAGGAGTTTGTACGCCTTGCCCGGGAAAAGACAGGCATCGAAATTGAAATCATCCCCTGGGAAGAAGAAGCTCGCCTCACTCTGGAAGGGGTTTTTTGGAAAATACCGCATGAGAACCGCAAGAGTCTCACCCTCGACATCGGCGGCGGCAGTACTGAGTTTATTCTCTCTGAAGGAAAAAGTATCGCGGGCTTTTGCAGTAGTTCTTTAGGGGTGGTGCGACTGACAGAAAAATTTATTCACCAGCATCCGATAGATAATGCGGAGTATGAGAAGCTTACCCTGTATTTAAGGAACGAACTGCAAGCGGTCAAAAAAAAACTCTCGGCCTTTATGCCGCAGATATTGATCGGTACAGCGGGAACCGTCACCACACTTGCCGCCCTGAAAGAAAATATATATCCTTATGATCCCGAAAAAATTCATGGCACTTTATTATCCAGACAGGATATCGACACCCTGATTCAGGACCTGAAAGGAAAGTCCCTCGACGAACGGTTGGCCTTAAAAGCTCTTGAACGGGGCCGAGAAGATTTGATCATAGCGGGAACCGCAATCGTTTTAGAAACCATGCGGACGTTTCAATGCGATCCACTGCTGGTCAGCGAATACAGCCTTCGTGAAGGAATCATCCTGAAAGCTCTGGGTGGTGCCACGACTTCTTGAAACAAACCCCATATTTTTTATAAAACTCTGACTAAAAAGAGCTTGAAGGCTGTTTGAGTTTGACTTCAAGGGTCATTTCAGATAAAGTTTTTCTTCATCATGACTACTAAAAAAAGTGCAGAAAAGAAACTGGTTTCTATCAAGAAATCTCCAAAATCCTTAGGGAAGCCTATGAAAGGCCGGGACATCCTTGTAAAAGCCTTGGTGAATGAGGGGGTTACGGTTATTTTTGGCTATCCGGGCGGAGCTTCCATGGAAATCCATCAAGGGTTGACCCTGGCCCCAAAAATCCGCATGGTCCTGCCTCGCCACGAGCAAGGCGGTTCCTTCGCGGCAGGCGGCTATGCCCGCGCCACTGGAGAGGTTGGGGTCTGCCTGGCAACATCGGGTCCCGGAGCCACCAACCTGATCACCGGAATCATTGATGCCAAGATGGACTCCATTCCCATTGTCGCTATCACGGGGCAGGTTCCCAGCACGGTGTTAGGCAGTGACGCGTTCCAGGAAACGGATATCATGGGGGCCACCTTCCCGTTGGTCAAACACAGCTATATGATCCAGAATGTCGCGGAAATTCCGCGCATCATTCATGAGGCGTTCCATATTGCCCGGACCGGCAGGCCCGGACCGGTTCTGGTGGATATTCCTAAAAATATTCAACAACAGGAAGGGGTCGCTGATTTTGACGTTACATTCGATTGCCCCAGCTATCGGCCCAATTTAAAGCCGTCGATACTGCAATGCAAAAAAGCGGCTCATACCATCCAAGCCGCAAAACGCCCCATAATTTATGCGGGAGGTGGAATTATAAGCAGTGGGGCTTCTGCAGAACTGCGGGCCTTTGTAAAGAAAACCGGCATCCCCATCACCACTACGGTAATGGGTTTGGGTGCATACCCCTCTACCGATCCGCTTTCTTTGCGCATGCTCGGAATGCATGGAGCGGTTTACGCCAATATTGCTATGAACCATGCCGATCTGGTTATCGCCATGGGTGTGCGTTTTGACGACCGGGTCACCGGTAAACTGGCAGAATTCTGTAAAAATGCACAGATCATCCATATTGATATCGACCCAACGGAAATCAATAAAAATATTGTGGTAGATATTCCCATTCAGGGCGATGTCAAACAAGCGTTGAAAATTCTCCACGGTTATGTGGAGCCCAATAAAGATATCAAACCATGGATAAAACAGGTGCAGGGCTGGAAAAAGGAATTTCCCTTGGAATTCAAACTTAAAAAGGGAGAAATTGTTCCGCAGGCCGTAATCAGCGAAATCAACAAACTTGCGGATGATGACGCTATTTTTTCAGTGGGTGTCGGCCAGCACCAGATGTGGGCGGCCCAGTTTCTGGATTTTGACAGGCCTAATAACTGGTTGTGTTCATCCGGCCTCGGGGCAATGGGGTATGGAATGCCCGCCGCTATGGGAGCCCAAGTCGCGTTTCCCGATCGCCAGGTTATTAATATAGAAGGGGATGGTAGTTTTCTGATGAATATTCAGGAACTGCAAACGCTGAAAATAGAAAATATACCGGTTAAAAATATTATTCTTAATAACGCCCATCTAGGAATGGTAGCTCAGTGGGAAGACCGTTTTTATAAATCCATTCGTGGTCACACTTTCATCGGCGATGCCAACTTTGCCGAAGTAGCACACGCTTTTGGAATCAAGTCCGAGAGTATTTCCGATCCGAAAGACATTGTTCCAGCCCTGAAGCGTATGATTAAACATAAGGGTCCTTATGTTCTGGATGTAAAGTATCCTTACAACGACAAAAGCCACGGCCATGTCATGCCGATGATTCCCACGAATCACACTTATCTGGATACCTGTCTGGATGCAAATACATCGCTTCGGGATTATTGGAAAAAGAAAGGCCTGCTGGAAGAATGATCGAACATTAACCTTCCGGTTTTCCTTCGATGCTAACCGCCCCCTATGCTTTCCCGTAATTTTAATGATGGCACATTGAGCCCATACCTTTTGATGGGCCCCGTTCTGCTGGCGGCGTTTCTTTTTTCCTGGTCTATTTTTCATTCCGACCTGTCTAAGAGAGAAGCGCGTGAAGGAGTGCCTGTTGTCAACATGATGCGCGGCGGCAACCTCTGGCTTCCCCAAATCACCCCGGAACAATTGCGCACCAAACCCCCCCTGTTTTACTGGTTCGGACTTTTATCATCAAAACTTCTGGGCGGGGTGGACGAAATCTCCCTGAGAATTCCTTCGGTTTTAGCCGGTGTGGGAACCGTGTTCCTCACCACCTTGCTCGGCATGCGCCAGTTTTCCCCGGTTATCGGCTGTCTTGCAGGGTTAATCATCACGACTTGCTGGAGATTCGCTTACCTGGGGAGCCATGCCCGCGTCGATATGCTCTTCACTTTTTTCATCACTCTTGCTTTTGTCGCTTTATGGGAATTGACACGCAACGAAAAACAAGACAGGTGGTTTAAATGGCTGGCTGGCATAGCAGTGGGACTGGCCGTGTTGACCAAAGGACCTTTAGGATGGCTGTTTCCCCTTCTGGCGATATTTATTTTCAGCCGGATTTCTAAAACCGGTCCTGTTCCATGGTTATATCTCTTCTGGCTACCGCTCGGGATGGCAGGACTCTGGCTGGCATTTGGGCTGATTGATGGTGGAAAAGAATTTTCTACCATGATCTATCAGGAGACCCTGGGCAGGATATCGGGAAGCGAGACTATACAAATTCATCGCAAACCGGTTTTTTATTATATCCCGCAAATTCTTGGCGGCATGGCTCCCTGGAGCCTGTTCCTGCCGTTCGCAATCTGGCATGGAATGAAACATCGGGATATCCCTTGGAAATTCTGCGCCATCGCGCTGGCCACTCTTTTTATCTTTCTTTCGCTTTATCCGGGAAAAAGGGGCGACTATCTTCTTCCTCTCTATCCCATGGGGGCAATCATTCTGGCCGTATTTTTTGCGCGCTTTGGTTCCGCTAATTCCGACATCAACCGGGGCATGTCTTTTCCCGCCTGGATCATAATGGGCACGATGATGGTTTTAGCGCTGGTTCTGATTCTTGCCGCCCTGCTTCCCCAACTGAATTTCGATTCCTTTTCAGCTTTTCTAAATTCCCGGGATCGTTGGATGGCCCAACTGCTTTATGATAGGCACCGGCCCTCGGGCCTTCTTCTTGCCATGGGAGCATGGGGTATGTTAATTTTTTCGCAATACATTCGGGAAGCCCTGAATAAATTTTCAGGAATAAAAATGACCGGGCTAATAGCGGGGTGGGCTTTTCTCCTGTTTCTGGGGATCCACGGTCCGGCGGCCAGAATCGTTAATGAGCATACTTCGTTTCGGCCTTTCGCGGAAAAGATAAAACAGATTGCCGGAAACCGGCCTCTATTAAATTACGGCAAAGCCCGTGAAGACCTTCGCTACTATCTGGACTTGCCGGTAAAAGAAGTATTCAGCGGATCCGCGTTTCAGGAACTCTCAGAACGGCATAATGCAGTATTGCTTATAAAGAAATCACAAAGCCAGGCCTTATTGGAAAATTTTCCTGAACAGAAAATTATTCTTGAGATGGACGCGGCTTTCAAACCTTACCAACTCATAGGAAAACCCTGACTCTTTTAACCAGGACACTTTCTTGCCACTCACTGAATCGACAAAACATAAACTGGATACGCTGATACAAATTATTATCGGGGTGGACCTTGCTGTCCTCCTAGTGATTTTTTTGAGTAGCCAGTTTGCTGTTTCATTCCCTTTTCCCGGAACGGGAAAAGG
>JAPKCW010000346.1:0-1650 GCA_028822815.1 Nitrospinaceae bacterium
TGGCGATGAATATTGAGATTGCTTCAGCTGGGTGACAGAATATTGAGATGTTTTAAATTTCCAATATTGATCTTTGAAGACAAGTCGAGCTTGCAGGCACTCAGGGACATAACCCCTAAAAAAGCCAAAACCAAATATCTGGTGATTTTCATTTCCGGCAAACATGAGGATAAACGGGAATTATCCCGTTTTATTCAAGGCGGGATAATTACAAATGCTTCAATGCAGGTTTTCCTATGGGATATACATTAAAACCTATCTCATAGAGAGCCTTATGATCCAGATGATTCCTACCGTCAAAAATAAAAGCTGGTTTTTCCATCTTATCAAAAATTTTCTGGTAGTCCAGTTTCTTGTATGAGTCCCATTCGGTGATCAACGCAATTCCGTGCGCCCCCTCAACAGCTTGATAGGGATCTTCAATTAACTCCACCCCCCTCTCAATACCCGGAAGATCTTTCCTGGCATTATTCAACGCATGGGGGTCAGTGATATTCAAGCAGGCTTTTTCCTCAAGAAGACGTTTACAAATATAAATCGCCGGCGCATCCCGGGTATCCCCTGTATCCGGTTTAAAAGCGAAACCAAAAATCGCCAGCTTCTTTCCAACCAGCGTATTGAACATGGCCTGCAAAATCCGTTTGACAAATCTTTCGATTTGGTAATCATTAAGGGAAACCACCTGCTCCCAGAAAGCGGCAATTTCATTCAACTGGTAATATTCACACAGGTATACCAGGTTCAAAATATCCTTACGAAAACAGGACCCGCCAAACCCCGGCCCCGCATTTAAAAATTTTGAACCGATGCGTGAATCCATCCCAACAGCACGAGAAACCTCAGTCACATCAGCCCCCGTCAACTCACATATCGATGCAATCGTGTTGATGGAAGAAATCCGCTGGGCAAGAAAAGCATTGGACACCAGTTTTGAGAGTTCACTGCTCCAGAGGTTGGTAGTGATCAAGCGTTCTTTTGGAACCCAATGAAGATAAATATCCATCAAAATATCACGAGCCTGGAGTCCTGAAGGAGTATCCATTGAACCAATCAAAATACGGTCCGGCGCCTCCATATCCGCGACACCTGTCCCCTCCGCCATAAACTCAGGGTTGGATAGAATTTCAAATTGGACAGAATTGTTACCAGAATGAAGAATGTTCGCCATGGTTTCTGCGGCCCGGACAGGAATGGTGCTTTTTTCCACAACGATTTTGTTGGATTTAGCATTTTCCTTTATACGTCTTGCCGTTTGCTCAATAAATTGCAAGTCAACGGCTTTTCCAGCCCCTTCACCAAACATTTTTGTGGGAGTGTTGACCGCAACAAAAATAATGTCCGCCTCATCAATACAGCGGTTGATTTCCGTAGAGAAAAACAGATTTTTCCCACGACTCTTCTGCACCCGTTCCAGCAATCCCGGTTCAAAAATAGGGAGTTCGTCAGAGTTCCAGGCATTGATTCTTTCCTCGGAAATGTCAACAACCATCACCTTATAATCGGGGCATTTACTGGCAATGATGGTCATGGTCGGTCCTCCGACATAACCTGCTCCGATACACAGAATATTTTTTTTGAAATTTTTGGATGCCATCAGAGACTTTTCGGCAAATAGGAAGTTTAGCTTATCAAAAAAAGGCCTGGCCCTGA
>JAPKCW010000347.1:0-1645 GCA_028822815.1 Nitrospinaceae bacterium
CCGGAATCAAGGCTACCGCCGCTTTCCCTATCACGCATCAGTTCCAGCCTATTGGCACCATCAGTCTGGATTGGGGAACGGAGGGCGAGTTCCTCGATAATGATCAGAAAAAAGACATTGTCAATTTTCTCGCCGACGCCAGCGCCACCCTTGATCGTGCCAAACGGTTCCGCCAAAAATTATCCTTCTCCCGCCATCTCGATCTGGCGCGGAAAAAAGAGGCCGCCTGGATGATGATGCGTTCTGCCGTGCAACTCATCGACAAACTGGCTCTTGCCTCGGTGTGGGTGCCCTCTTTCATTAAAAATCCAGAATCCAAATCACCGGAACTGAGCAACCAAGTTGAAATTCTGGCGGTTTTTTCAAAAATCAAAGAAGATGCACTGATTTATGACAACCGGACTCATATCAATATCCACAAGGAAAACCTGATCAACCGCATTGTCCTTTATGATGACGAGAAAGGGCTCATCGCCAAAGATCCTGAGCAAAAGGCGGTCTATATCGAAGACGTCATGGAAGAAAGTTTCAGCCGAAAAGCGGTGGCGCGAAAAATTGATCTCGTCTCTCTTTATCAAGTGCCAAAGATCAATCGGAAAACCGGACAGTTGATCTGCGTGGTGAATTATTACACCAACTCCTTACACAAGTTCACCTCTTTTGAAAAGAAGCTTCTGGAAAATCACGCGGCCATGGTGGAAAAATTAATTCTAGAGGAAAATCCGGAACATATAGAAATTGAGGTGCTCAGTGAAATTGAGGAACTGCTTTCCGATGCCAATGACGACTTGACGTCCTTTCTCGAAAAGATCCTGGCAAAAACGTCTGAATTGATCGGTGCCGATTCGGGAACCATTTCCATCTATACAATGTTGCAGGGAAAACCCTGGCTCATTATTGAAGATGAAGAGGGCAATCTGGTTGGGGCGAAATCCCGTGGCTGGATGAAAAGCAAAATCCCCCTGCTTCCTGTTGGCGGGGAAGAACTTCCTGTAGAACAAAGATCGCTGAACGGTTATGTAGCGCATTGCGCAAGGCCGGTTTTAATTGCCAACGTGGAAGATGAAAAACAGAAATTTTACAAAAACCTTTCAAGTCAAATCAAGTCCGAGTTGGCCGTCCCCATCATTCACGGCAGTCATGTTCTCGGGGTGATCAACCAGGACAGTTTTCGGAAATATTTCTTTACCCAGGAGCATCAAAGAATCCTGCAGATCATTGCCAGTCTGATCAGCCAGAAAGTAAATAATCTCCAGCAGATTGAAACCCTGAAACAGGAGCTCCTTCAACTCAGGAAGGATATTGAGTACCGGGACCCAAAAGTTTCGTCCTATCATTTCGGCAACGTCATCGGAAAAAGCAAAAATGTCAACTCGCTGGTAAACCAGATCCAGACCGTTGTGGAATCCATTTGCAACCGCATGCTTAACTGGGAAGGCAATCAACAGCGCGAGACCATGACCGGGTTACCGAGCCTTCTAATTCAAGGTCAAACAGGTTCCGGAAAAGAATTCTTTTTCAATAATATCTATTCTCATCTCAATGACATATTCCAAAAAGAGAAGGGAGCCCACTTCAAATTACCTCTAAAAAAGACCAATATTGCCGCCTACAGCGGTGAACTGACTTATAGCGAATTATTCGG
>JAPKCW010000348.1:0-1644 GCA_028822815.1 Nitrospinaceae bacterium
ACCTTTTGTTTACCCGGTTCGTCTTTAAAACAGAGTTCAACGATTATTTATTCGGTTACCTCATAGCAATCGTCTGCCTGCTGATTGGGGCTATTTTCGAACAAGGTCTGGCCTTTGGAATAATCTTTCTCGCTTTCAACCTGGTTTTAAGCTGGTGCCTGATTTTTTATACCCTGATGTCGGAACAGACCGGAAGTAATAGCGCCAATTTCAAAGCAGCAGGAAAGAACGAAACTCCGGGCACTGCCTTGCTAAGTTGGACAACGGGTTTGGTCATTCTCAGTTTCGCCATGACCGCTGTGATCTTTATTTCTTTTCCCCGGTTCGGCCTGGGTTTCATCTCCCTGAGTACCTCCTCTTCTCCTATCAGCGGATTTTCCGATACCGTCACTTTGGGGGATGTGGGAAAAATCAAGCAGAACCCGGCAGTGGTTATGCGTGTGGAATACACACGGGGTGGAAAAAACTATAAGCCGGAATCCCGAATTTTATGGAGAGGGGTGGTGCTGGATCATTTCAACGGCAGGACCTGGACCGCCACCTTGGACACGGAATTTGAAACCCCTAACCGGCCCGGAACAGGACTCAGCCTTTTTAAGGTGTCCAATCCAAAAGAGGTGGTACAACAAAATGTGTATATGGGACCGTTCGACGCCCCTTATTTGTTTACTCACGGAGTACCGCTGTTTATAGATGGCAATTTCACCCATGTGCAGATGGATAAAAATTTCGTGTTTAAAGCCGGCGATTCCCGTTCGGGTCCCAGAAAATATACGTTGATTTCGGAAATTTCAGATCCCGATATCAGCTACAGCCTCGATATGCCTCATAGCGAGCCTTTACTGTTTCCGAACAGGTTTCTCCAACTTCCCAGTGTCAGTCCCAAAATCCATGACCTGGCCGACCGCTTGACCCAGGGCGTCCGCTCTGACAGGGATCGGGCACAAAACATTTTGCACCACTTCGCGGATTTCAGCTACACGCTGGAAATGGAGAACGATCCGGGCAAAACCGCGCTGGAACATTTTTTATTTGAAAGAAAGGCCGGCCATTGTGAATATTTCGCTTCCGCCATGGTAATTCTTCTCCGATCCGCCGGGGTTCCCACCCGCCTCGTCAACGGTTTTGTCGGGGTTGAGTGGAACGAATGGGGAAACTACCTGATCATCCGTCAGAGCCATGCACACTCCTGGGTCGAGGCATTTATTCCGGGAAAAGGCTGGACGGTGTATGACCCCACTCCTCCGGACCCCGCTCTGGTTACCCCAAGCCTACTCCACCCACTGGCAAAATCCCTGGACTTCCTCAGAATGAGCTGGCAGAGATACGTCGTTCGCTATTCCGTACACGACCAGGTGCAGGTCGTACAATTTTTCCGGGCCGGTGGCCGTGACCTTGTGCAAAAACTCAAAGGCCTTCTGGCAGATCTGAACTGGCAAACCCTGGCCCTGATCCTGATACCCATATTGCTCCTCGTCCTGAAACGCCGTTATGGCGGGTTCACCCTCTCCCCTCGCCCGCCTCTTTCTGTCATTCTTTATCAGAACATGTTGAGACGGCTGGAAAAATCAGGATTGGTAAAAAAGCCGTCCTGGACCGCACGGGAATTTCTGCAATCCACCCTGCCTTCTGCCAAACACGACC
>JAPKCW010000096.1:0-7579 GCA_028822815.1 Nitrospinaceae bacterium
CATTCCTTTACTCTTTTTGCGTTATTTAAAACAAAGCTTTTCAGGAAACCGACTGTTTCAAGGGTCTATTACAAGACCCGTGGAAAGCCTTAACCATTACAGGATACAGATCGTTGAATATTGTCATGCTAGGGTACAGAGGAACTGGAAAATCAGTGATTGCAAAAATTCTTTCCAAAGAACTGAGGAGAAAACTGTACCGAATTGATGATCTGATTGCCCAGACTGCCGGGAAAGCTATCCCCAAAATTGTGCAACAGGAAGGGTGGCCGGGCTTTCGCAAATTGGAATCTGAAATTGTGAGTCGGGTTGCCGGGGAGGCTCAGGACAGTGTCATTGACTGCGGTGGGGGAGTGGTGCTGGATGACAATAATATAACCTTCCTGAAAAAAGAGGGGAAATGCGTTTTACTTACGGCGAGCTTGTCTACGATCATCCTGAGAATTAAAAAAGACCGTAATCGGCCTGCTCTGGTTGAAGGCCTCAGTTTTGAGGAAGAACAAAAAAAGATTCTTGCCGACCGGCATGATAAATACCAGTCTTGCGCAGATTTTATTTGTGACACCACCACCCGCAAACCCGGAGAAACGGCTCATGAAATCATTGCTTTTTTTGAAGAGCAGGGATGGCTGAAATGATGAGTCCCCTTTTTGAGAGCCTGGTTAAAAACAGCCTGACGGTTCTGGCTGATGAGCCGGACGACTCTACTGCGATGGTCTGGAGCGAGGCAGAGGCCAACGCCGAAATTGAGAACAGCGAAAAGGCTGTCTATAAACTCGACCTCATTGATAAAGAAGTGCTCATGGAAGATGTCGAGGACCTTTTAACTTATGACGGAATCCGCAAGGTTAAGGAACTGTGGCTGGATAAAAATGAATTCGGGAACGAGGGAGTAGAGGCGCTGGCAAACTCGCCCCAGCTTAAGAAGCTGATGGTTCTTTCTTTGGCCTATAACAAACTCACGAGTTACTCGGTACAATCATTAGCCGTTTCACCCTTTCTTAGCCATCTGCGGAAACTTTTTCTTCAGGGTAACCGGATCGGCCCTGACGGCTTGAAATCGTTGACGGAGTCAACAGTTCTTGCCAATTTACAAATGCTTTACCTCAATCTCAATCCAGTAGGATCTGCCGGTGCGCGGATTCTTGCGGGAGAATCTCAATTACAAAATCTACGAGAACTTTATCTGCAAAAGACGGATTTGGGACTGGAGGGACTGCGGGTGTTATGCGAATCGGATAACTTCCAGAACCTGACTCTTTTGTCTCTTGCGGGAAACGGATTGAACGATAGCGCCGTGGATTTGCTTTGCCATTCAAAGGCGTTTCCCCGTTTAATTACCCTTGACCTGTACCATAACCGGATCAGCGATCAGGCTGTTGATCAACTTAAAGCTTCTCCAAACCTGAAAAGCGTCAGGGCCCTTCAGGTAGACTGGAGAGGATGACCCGAGATGCCACTTCCAAGCAGAAAAATAATCCTACAGCATTTTGATATGAGGGACTCGGTGATGGCAGGTGTCATTCTCCGGGTGGGCGCTTTCAAACTGAGCCGGAACAGAAATTATTTTCTGGTATTGTGCAAAGCCATCATCGCGCAACAAATTTCGACGAAAGCCGCAGAAACCATTACGCATCGCTTTGAAAACCTTTTTGCCGATGTCCGGGCCACTGCCGAAAGGGTACAGGGTCTGTCGGAAAATCAATTGCGGGGAGTAGGACTATCGAACCAGAAGGTGAAGTATGTGAAAGACCTCAGCGAAAAATTTCTCGATGGAACTATTCGTCCACACCGCATGGCTTATCTGGGGAATGAAGAAATCATTCAGCAGTTAACGGGCGTCTATGGTATTGGTCGGTGGACTGCGGAGATGTTCCTGATATTTTCTCTGAATCGGATGAATGTTATGCCAGTAGGGGATTTGGGGTTCAGGGCCGGATTGAAACAACTTTATAATATGAGAGCATTGCCCACTCCTGAAAGAATGCGTGCTTTGGCAAAAAAATGGCATCCATTTGAAACGGTGGGTACCTGGTATACCTGGCGCATCCTGGATGAGGGAATTGTGGTGTACTAAATGAAATTATGAGAGGGTTTATGTATGGACTTTATTGATGAAAAGATAGAGAAATATGCTTACCAACACACCAGTGAAGAAGGTGAGCTTTTAAAAAGGCTTGAGGAGGAAACATACGAAAAACTGGAGATTCCCCACATGACGACAGGCAGGGTAGAGGCCAGATTTTTAAAACTTCTGGCCCGTCTGGTTGGGGCTCGGCGCATTCTGGAAATAGGTACCTTTGGCGGATACAGCGCCTTATCGATGGCGGAGGCTTTGCCGGAGGAGGGGACTCTGGTGACCTGTGAAATGGATCCTATCGCCATTGCCTTTGCACGAAAATATTTTTCCGAAAGCCCGCTTGGAAAAAAAATAACCCTGCTGGAGGGTCCTGCATTGGAGTCTATTAAAACATTGACGGGTCCGTTTGATATGGCCTTCATCGATGCGGATAAAGAAAACTATAGCAATTATTATGAGGCGATCCTCCCATTGATCCGTCAGGGCGGGTTGATCGCCGTGGATAATGTTCTGTGGAGTGGCAGGGTGCTTGACCCGAAGGACGATTCGGACAAGGCGATCCATCAATTCAATGAACGAGTCATGCAAGACCAGCGGGTAGAATCGGTTCTGCTGACGGTACGGGATGGTTTGAATTGCATTATCAAAAATTGACCACTAACTTTGGGGTAACGAGGCAAGGGTTTATTAAGCCGAGATAATTTTTTACTCGCCCGAAAAAATTATTGCCCATTGGGTCCAGCGTCACGCTGGCCGCCAAGGTTGAACCCCGGCATGGGGTGTGTTAATTTGGAAAAAAAATAAGAGAATCTCTACAAACTCATCTTTAACGCGTTTTTAAAATACTTGCTATGGCAGAAACTTTAGGTAGTTTGGTTGATAAACTTTCAATTAAAAACTTGCGCATCTGGCATCTGGATGAGGCGTTGGAAAATGAAGGGATCTCCGCCTCGAAACGGGATGAACTCAAAGCCAAAAGGGATCTGGCGGACAAGCAAAGGCAGGACCTGATGAATGAGGTCGATGGCTTTCTGGGTGCGGCTCTCAGGGGGGAAGTTCGTATTCGTGATGAAAAAATCAAGATGTATACCAATACCAATGTTTCGTCCTCTGATGCGATCAAGAATTTGGGAGAGGCTGTGAGTGAACTGGCTTGCCGTAATATCAAGATATGGCATTTGGAAGATGAGGTCCGCAGGACAGATTTGCCGGATACCTCGATTGTCCAAACTAAGAGGAAAATTGATACTACCAATCAGGAACGAAACGATCTTATGGATAAGGTCGATGAGATTCTGTCACGTTGCTCCGGCGAAAAGCGGTAACAAACGGGGTCAAAGGTAGGCGTCGAGCAACTCTTTCTTTTTCTGGTCATATTCTTTTTCATCGATCAATTCTTTTTCATGCAAGTCCTTCAGGAACTCGAGCTTTTCTTCCAGAGCCGGGTCGGAGGGACCTTTTTGGGGCGAGTGCCTGTTATTTCCCGGTTCTCTTGATGGAACGGTCATTCGATTTTTGGAAGGACCGAGGCTCTTCTGCCTTTTTGAAGAAGGTTGCAGTTCGGCAAAAATCCAGTTTTCCTGGGCTTGGGGTCCCAGGAGCTTTTGCACAGCTTGATACTTTTGGCCTGACTGTGGCACCATCCTCCAATTGACATTCCCCCAACCGGTTTTAGCTCGACCGGTAAACCCCATCCCCTTTATGGAGTCAAACCGCCAATGGATGTATTTCTTGCTGGCGAAAATATCTCCTGACGTTGCCCCTCGTGGGGTTTCCAGTTCATAGTGGATGATTTTGCGGCTCGAAACGCGCTGGATGGCTTTTGTGAGCAAGCGCCCGATACGGTCTATGTCGTGGGAGAGAAAAACGGGTTTTTTCTTGCCGAACAGAGAAAGTTCTTCGAATACCAGGGATCTTAAATAATTCCTGACTTCGGCTTCCGATATTTTAAGGGGATGGTTCAATTGCATTTTGTTGACAAAGGATCCTGCTGAAGACTTGTCTTTGTAGGAGAGCGTAAACCCCTTGACTTGAAGTTTTTTCTCCTTGGTCGATGCGCAACCCGAAATCAGTCCTGAGACTAAAACGAGGATAAAAGTCCGATAAAGGTGATGTTTCATGAGCGCCAATCAAAAAGCCTGTTATTCATTATGGTTTTTGCGCGACCAGTGAAGCGAATGCCTTAGGATTTTCATCCACTTCCTGGTATCTCAAAATACGAAAATCGCCAAATGCCTGTAACAATTCGTTAACCCCTAAAACCCATTCCTTTTTGAAATTGCTGTATTTCAGGTAGTCGAGGGTAAAGGTTTCGTAAAAAAGCAACCCACCAGATTTTAGTGTTTTGCGGATTCCTGAAAACAGATTGCGATCCAGAAAATTGAAACAGAGAACCAGATCGTATTCATTTTCTGGGAGAGAGCTATTATCCAGATCGGCGTAAAGTGTTGTAATCTTAGCTTTTTTTTCATGCGCCAGGGCCAGGGCTTTGGTTAATCCGTTTTTTGATATGTCCAGGCAAGTGACCTCATAACCCCTGCTGGCGACAAAAACGGAGTTTCTGCCTTCTCCGCCTGCTATGTCCAGGGCTTTTCCATTGGTGTTCAGGAGGCCCGCGTTTTCTTCTAGCCAGCTACTCGGTTCTTTCCCGGTTATGTATTCTTCTGCGGCATATTTTTTGTTCCATTTTTCTTTATCTTTCAAAGACATATGAGTTTCCTAAGGGCTGGATTTATCCTGCGACCTATTATATATTTAAGAAAAAATAGTAAAACCAAGCTTACAGGATATATTCCTTTCTGTCGATGAGCGTTTCCTTGACATGAGGCTGTTTTTTTCTTAATATAAACGTTTTATCCAATATTGGAACGGGTGGGGCTTCCTGAGTGAGGGCTCCGCAGATTGTTAGATATTTAGGAGTTATTGGAAATGATTGCAGTGGTTAAAACGGGTGGCAAGCAATACAAGGTATCGGAAGGCGATGTCATCCAGGTGGAAAAGCTGGAAGGCAATGTCGGAGAGACCATTAATCTGGAAGAGGTTCTCATGTGTGGAGAAGGTGAGTCCATCAAGATCGGTACTCCATATATAAAGGGTTGCTCCGTGGCGTGCGAGGTTACCGAGCAATTGCGAGGTAAGAAAATTATTGTTTTTAAGAAACATCGGAGAAAAAATTACCGGCGTAAGAATGGCCATCGCCAATCTTTGACACGCTTGAAAATTACCGGAATTACGGCTCCATAATCAGAGGAAACCATGGCACATAAAAAGGGACAAGGTAGTACCTCAAACGGTCGCGACAGCCGGGGCCAAAGGCTGGGTGTGAAACGGTTCGGAGGGCAGGCAGTAAAAGCAGGGGAAATATTGGTCCGCCAGCGCGGTACCCATTTCCACCCTGGAAGCAATGTAGGGTTGGGAAGTGATTATACGATTTTTTCCAAAATTGCGGGTGTGGTCAAGTTTGAGCATCGGGACCGCAAAACGCAAAAGATTAGTGTCTATCCACAAAACTGAACGCATCTCAATTCCCAGCCGCTCTTACCCTTAACGGGACTCTCGAAATATTTCAGATACGAACGATGCCCTCTACTATGAGGGCTTTCTGCCATGTTTATTGATCAAGTGACCATAACCGTGCAAGCGGGGGATGGTGGAAACGGCTGTTGCAGTTTCCGCAGGGAAAAGTATATTCCCTTGGGGGGGCCTGATGGTGGAGATGGTGGCAAGGGCGGAAATGTGGTGCTGGAGACCGACCCCAATCTTACCACCCTGATAGACTTGCGGTATCAGAAGATATATCAAGCGGAACATGGAAAGCCGGGCCGGGGCCAGCAGATGACCGGGAAAAGCGGAAAAAATCTGGTTATACGCCTTCCGCCGGGAACTATGGTCAAGGATGCAAATTCGGGGGAACTGCTGGTGGATCTCAAAGAGCCTCATCAGCAATTCACTAGTGCCGGGGGCGGCGATGGCGGGCGTGGAAACTTGCGCTTTAAATCTTCTACCCAGCGTGCCCCAAGAAGATTTGAAACAGGTTGGCCGGGAGAGAAGAGGACGCTTTTTCTCGAACTCAAACTTCTGGCTGATGTGGGAATCATTGGGTTTCCTAATGCCGGCAAGTCCACTCTTATTTCGAAGATATCCAATGCTCGGCCCAAGATAGCCGATTATCCCTTTACCACCTTGGTGCCAAATTTGGGTGTGGTGAGGTTGGAAGAAGGAACATCTTTTGTTGCCGCTGATATCCCGGGGATAATTGAAGGGGCACATGAAGGGAAAGGTCTTGGGCACCAGTTTTTAAAACATATCGAACGTACCCGCTTGCTTCTTCATTTGATAGATTTTTCGGACCCGGACCAGGAATCCCTTCTGAGCCGTTATCATAAACTTCAATCAGAATTGCAAAGTTTCAGCCCTGTGTTATCCCAAAAGCCACAAATCCTGGTGGCCACCAAGGCGGACGATCCTCAGTCCCAGAAAAATTTTCATGCTCTTTCTGCATCCATGGTCAAATTGAATCCTGTAGTTTTTTTGATCTCGTCTCTGACCGGAGAAGGAATTCAGGATCTGCTATGGAAAATCAAGGAGGGTCTTTCTAAGGAGGAGCCTTCTGAGGAAGAACAAATCGCCAAGTTGTACGGGAAGCGGGAAACCTGAAACCCGCTTCGTTATTGGATCACAAAATCCTCAAATCTGATTTTCTTGACCCGGCCATCACTGTCAATTTTTTTGTTGTATGCGGTTTGAAGCCTTTTCCCCAGTTTTTCCTTAACATAAAGAATATCGTTGTAGAATTTTTTTGCCAGGAAACTTTCTACGGTTTTCAACGTTATTTCCAGGAATAAGGGCAAGGCGCTTTGCATGACACGAGCACTGCCTTCATCCGTGAAGGTTATTTTTACAGTGAAACTGAGGATTAGAATATCATTGACGTCAAAAGCCACCGGCATGATGGTGGAAATTTTTACCATCTTTGCCTCGGGAGATAAAGCTGCGCGCAGGCCTTCCGACTCTTCCTTCACTATCTCTATTGTCTCTGTTGAATCCGAAAGAGTTTTGGATTCTGCGAGCTCCTGAGCGATATCTGATTTTTTATCTTCTCGGGTTTCTCCGAGAATTGCCGGTTTGGCGGGTTTTTCAGATTCCTGCGGTTTGGTTTCCGCCTTTGCGGGTTCTTTCTCCGGGACTGCTGGAGCTTGTTCCTTGTCCGGTTTTGGGGTCAAGCCTTCGGGAACTTCTACTTCGGGTTTTGCGGTCTCAGTTAATTCGGGAGGGGCAAAGGTCTGCCAGGTGAAATAAGCTCCTCCAGCAGTGACCAACAGTCCTAATACTCCTCCTGCCAGCATTAATTTTCCAGTTCGGGTGGCGGGAACGGATATGGGACCAATTTTTATTCGAGCTTCCTCCTCCTCTTCTTCATAGTCTTCATTGTCATCTTCAGGATAATCGTCTTCAGAGACACCTAATTCAGCGGCGGCATCTTCCTCGTCCTCATCTCCT
>JAPKCW010000097.1:0-7568 GCA_028822815.1 Nitrospinaceae bacterium
TCCTGATTGGTGGGGCAAGGATATCGCCATCAACCGGGGACGGTACAATTTTGATCGGGTCACTTACAGAATCTACCTCGACCCGGTTGCCCAACGGGAAGCGTTCAAAGGCGGGGAGTTCGACATGCAGTTGATAAATAGTTCCCGCGACTGGGCACTGGATTATAAAGGCGATTTTGTTAAAAAAGGTTATTACCTGCGTGAAGAATTTCCACACACCCGGGTCGCCGGTATGCAGGGATTCGCCATGAACATGAGGAATGAATTCTTTAAGTCCCGCAGGGTACGGGCCGCCATCGCCATGGCATTCGACTTTGAATGGAGCAATAAAAATCTATTTTATGGACAATACACTCGCAACGAATGCTATTTCGACAACAATCCTGAAATGAAAGCCCAAGGCCTGCCTCAAGGTGAGGTCAAAACCCTGCTTCTTAAACTGCGGGAAAAATATAAAAGCCATGTTCCCAAAACGGCACTCACTAAACCGGTAGGCGCACCGGGACAAGGCCAATCAGCCGCCAAAAATATTCAGGTCGCAAATGCTCTACTGGATTCCGCCGGATGGAAAATTGGTTCCGCTGGCATTCGCACCAAAGGTAATAACCAACTGCGGTTTGAACTTCTCCTGGCCGGGCCCGGATTCCAACGAATCGCCGAACCCTATAAGAATAATTTGAAAAAGATCGGCGTTCATCTGGACATCAAAGTTGTGCAAGTCGCCGAATATGAAGAACGCCTGCGGAATTTCAAATTCGGCATGATCGTCGCAGGTTATCCACAAAGCCGCTCGCCCGGTAACGAGCAACGCTATATGTGGGGAAGCGAAGCCGCCGAGACCCCCGGAACAAGAAATTACATGGGCATTAAAAATCCCGCTCTGGATGAATTGATCGACAGAATCATTAAAGCAAAAACCCGCAAAGAACTGGTCATCAATATTCAGACCCTTGATCGGATTCTTACGCATCAGTTTTATATGGTGCCACATTGGTATATTGCTTATGATAGGACGGTGTTTTGGAACAAGTTCAGCCGTCCCAAAATCAATCCCTCGCAAAGCTCCATTGCCAATAACATTCTTGAATGGTGGTGGTGGGATGAACAAAAAGTCCAAAAACTGAAAACCGCACGAGCACAAGGAAAGTCTCTCCAATAAAAAACATGCATTTCCCAAACACGTCTGAATAGTTCCATGACCGCTTACATCATACGCCGGCTTTTATTGATGTTTCCCACCTTGATCGGGATCGTCACAATCACCTTCATCGCTACACAATTTGTTCCCGGAGGTCCGATGGACCAGATGCAATCCCTTTTAAGAGGTCACGGCAGCACCTTGACCGAGGCAGGCGGTGGAGCCTTAAGTGGCCCCGCGGGAAAATCCGGAGAAATAGACCCCAAACACATGGAGCAGTTAAAAAAAATCTACCATCTCGACAGGCCTCTCTGGGAAAGGTATCTGCGCACTTTTCTGTGGTACTCACCCAAGAATAAAGACGCTCCCTTCACGGAAGGTTTTTTCAACTATGATAATTGGGAGGGTTTTCTGGTATTCAAATTTGGCAACTCTTTTTACCGCAATAAATCCGTTCTTGAACTCATCAAGGAAAAATTACCGGTTTCCGCATCACTGGGTATCACCAGCTTCTTTTTGACCTACACCATCTGCATTATTCTGGGCATCGCCAAAGCTGTAAAACATGGAACCCGTTTTGATACTGCTACCAGCCTGATCATTCTCATCGGTTACAGCGTTCCGGGTTTTGTACTGGCCATTTTTATCATTGTCCTGTTTGGTCCGGGAGATGGAGCCATCGTTCATCTTATACCGATCTCCGGCCTGACATCCGCAGGAGCCCTCGGTTACGAATCATGGACCTTCTGGGAAAAGTTGACCGATTATCTTCACCATCTGGCAGCGCCTTTATTGTGCTACGTGCTGGGGGGGTTCGCCACGCTGACCCTGCTGACAAAAAACGCTTTCCTGGAAGAAATGCGCAAGCAATATGTGCTGACCGCAAGAGCCAAAGGACTGCCGGAAAAACGCGTCCTCTTTAAACATGTGCTCAAAAATTCTCTCATTCCCCTGGTGACTGGATTTCCCATCGCCTTTCTTGCCATGTTTTTCTCCGGCTCATTATTAATTGAACAAATCTTCACTCTGGACGGACTAGGACTTCTCTCCTTCCAGGCGGTGATACAGCGAGATTATCCTATTGTCCTGGGTACATTGTTTATATTCTCGCTCATGGCACTGGTCGGCCAATTATTGACCGACCTGTCATACGTTTTGATCGATAGAAGAATTTCTTTTGATGAGTCCCAAGGCTAACACAGATGAAACTGAATAAAGAACTCCAAGTCAAGTTGGGTATATTCCAAAAAGACAAACGGGCTTATTTCAGTTTTTTGGTCCTGGCTTTTCTTTTTATCGCGACCCTACCCGCTGAGTTGATCTGTAATGTACGACCAATTATGATCATTGTGGAAGGCAAACCGTTTTTCCCTATTCTCATCAACTACAACGAGAAAGACTTTGGCGGTTCCCTGCCAAGCGAACCGGATTACAAATCTGCCCGGTTTCTGAGACTTTTAAAAGGACTGCCGGAACCTTCATCCACCGTTTCGCTGGTAGATGATAAGAATTCATTTGGTTTGCAGTTGGATGATTTCGAGGATGAAGACGAGGAACCGGGTTTTAGTATAGAGCTGGGTGATTTTGAAAATAGCCCTATTGTTCCTCCCGCAGAAACAACATCCGTAAAACCTTTAGCCCCGAGAGATGCCTGGGTGCTTTGGCCTCCAATCCGCTACGACTACAAATATATTCCGACCGAATCCAATACCGGGAACGTTGTGCTGGCCGCGCCCTACCGTACCCTTGCCCCCAACGGCAAAGACTTTATAGACTCCTCCTGGAAAGATGGGCATTACCTTGGAACTGATGACCGGGGCCGGGACGTGCTGGCGCGTTTGATTTATGGCTTCCGCATTTCTTTGATCTTTGGAGCTTCATTGGCCATCACCGGGGCCTTGATCGGGTGTCTGATAGGTGGGGCTCAAGGATTTTTTGGCGGTTGGGTGGACTTGGCTGGACAACGATTAACGGAAATCTGGGGATCGATTCCCCGCCTGTATATTTTAATAATTTTAAGTTCTTTTTTGGTTCCCTCGGTGCTAATTTTATTTTTAATTTTGAATCTCACCGCATGGATGGGGATCGCCGCCTATATTCGCGCGGAATTTTTAAAAATTCGCAACTTTGAATTTATTAAAGCGGCCAAGGGATTGGGAGTTTCCAATTTCACCATCATGCGCCGGCATATCTTGCCTAACGCATTAACACCGGTGGTCACATTTTTTCCATTTGAAGTCACAGCTGGAATTTTTGCGTTGGTGAGTCTCGACTTTCTGAACCTTGGCGTGCCCAGTCCCGCACCCAGCATTGGGGAACTGCTGGCACAGGGGAAAAATAACCTGCAGGCATTGTGGATATTGTTGCCGACCTTCGCAGCTCTCACTTTGATGATCACTCTATTAACATTTGTTGGAGAAGGTATTCGCAACGCCTTCGACCCGAGGAAAACACTTTAGAAAAATGCTGCTATCTGTTAAAAATCTCGCCACCCATTTCCACGCCGGCCCTGGGAAAATTGCCCGGGCGGTGGATGGCATCTCTTTTGATTTGGAACAGGGGAAAACCCTGGCTCTCGTGGGTGAGTCCGGTTGCGGAAAAACCCAGACAGCATTTTCAATCATCAGGCTGATCGCCGAGAACGGTTACCATCCAACAGGAGAGATTCGGTTTCAGGGGCAGGACCTGTTCCAATTAGACCCTGAGGAAATGCGAAATCTGCGAGGAAACGATATCGCCATGATTTTTCAAGAACCGATGACATCCTTGAATCCCCTGTTTCGCATCGGTAACCAGCTTGAAGAACCTTTGCGGCAACATTTAAAAATTGCCAAAGGGGAATCCCGGAAGCAGGGAATAGAACTTCTCGACAGGGTGGGAATTCCTGATCCCGATAAACGTATTGATGATTTTCCGCACCAGCTTTCAGGGGGTATGAAACAAAGGGTCATGATCGCCATGGCTCTGGCCTGTGAGCCAAAATTGCTCATCGCCGATGAACCCACCACCGCTCTGGATGTCACCATTCAGGCTCAGGTCTTGAGCCTGATGAGTGATCTACAGAAACAAACCGGCATGGCCATTCTGTTGATCACCCACGACATGGGGATCGTCAACCAGATAGCCGATGATTTGTGCATCATGTATGGAGGTCGAGTGGCGGAGTATGGAAACCGGGAGCAAATTTTTAACAATAGGACCCACCCCTATACGCAAAGGCTTTTTAGTTCCATTCCCAAGCTTGCGAAAACCGATACGTTGCTGGATACCATCCCAGGCTTGGTCCCTCCCGCTACCGAGTATGGAGAAGGGTGCAGGTTTGCCGACCGCTGTTCCGAAGTCATGGACATTTGCCATGCGCAAGAGAGCAAAGTCCACCACATCAGCAATAACCATCAGGCTGTTTGCCACCTAATGGAAAAGGGAACTCGCCACCAACAAACACAGAAAGCCATCCCCCTGCCCGCCCGCAAGCTTGATAGCAATCCACTTGTCAGGATACGGAATTTGAAAACTTTTTTTCCTGTCCGCAGAGGTGTATTTCTTCGCGTGGCAAACCATATCCGTGCGGTGGACCATATCAATCTGGATATTATCAAAGGGGCAACCCTGGCTCTGGTGGGGGAATCGGGTTGCGGAAAAACCACCCTGGGAGAATCCATCCTGCAATTGGTTCCCGATGCACGAGGAGAAGTATTTTTCAACGATCGAAATATCTTGAACCTGAAAGGCGAAACTTTGAAACGGTTTCGCAAACATGTGCAGATTGTGTTCCAGGACCCTTTCGGTTCCCTGCAACCTCGAATGACCATCGAAAAGATTGTAGGGGAAGGATTGGAGGTACACCAACCACTACTTTCACCTGATGAAAGAACCAAAAAAATCGCCCAGGTTTTGCAGGAAGTGGGACTGGGAGAATCCATAATGGAACGTTATCCGCATGAATTTTCCGGTGGTCAGCGGCAACGCATCGCCATTGCCCGCGCCTTGATACTGGAACCGGAATTTCTGGTTCTGGATGAACCCACAAGCGCTTTGGATGTATCGGTGCAGGCCCAGGTTCTCAACCTGCTAAAAGAATTACAAGCGCGACACCAACTGACCTATCTTTTCATCAGTCATAATCTTAGCGTGGTACGTTATATGGCGGACACGATAGCCATTATGTATCTGGGAAAAATTGTGGAGCAGGCTCCGGTCGATGATCTCTTCAAGAACCCCCGTCACCCTTATACTAAATCGCTTCTCGAGTCGGTTCCCACGTTGGAAACCCGCAAACCATTTAAGCCCTTGTTAGGAGATGTGCCCTCCCCTCTCAATCCGCCACCGGGTTGCCATTTTCATCCGCGTTGCCCCATTTACCTGAATGAAGAGCAGGGCTCAGCGTTGGCAAAAAAGTGCATCAGCCAATATCCTGAAAAAACCGGGGATAGCAATTCTTTCGTTTCCTGCCACCATTACCAGCCTTTCACAACAGGCTGAGGTTGATACTACGCAAAAATAATTCCTACAATTCATTGAAAAAAAAGACCGTCTAAACCGTATAACATTTCCGCTTTTCCGCCTTTTAAAAAAGCCTCAATTAGCAATTTGAATTATATAGGCTTATACATTCCAACTTTACAGGTCACCCGGACCGGGCTATAGTTTCCGTCCATTCGGGGAGCCTGTTTATTCAAACGATCAAGGCGAATTTCATGAAAAAGACGTTAGCTATCCTAGTGAGCGTAGTATTTCTTATTGCCAGCTCTTCGGCATTGTCGCAGGAAGAAGTCGCAACGGTGATGTCGATGAAAGCCGCTTTGATAAAAGAGCCTGAAAACCCTGCCTTCCTTTCAGAATTGGGCCTTGCCTATCTCAAAAATAAACAGTTTCAAAAAGCCATTCCTCCTCTGGAGAAATCGTTAAAATTTCAGAAAAATGCTTTCCAATCGCATTTTTATCTGGCGCTAGCCTATGGTGCAGTGGGCCGTCATCCCGAGAAACTGAAAGAACTGCAAGAGACCCTTCGTATCAACCCGGATTATGCCGAAGCCCATTTCAAGATTGGACTGGCACACGCAGCTTTAAACAGGCATCAGGAAGCTAACGAATATTACCGTAAAGCAATCAAGCTCGTACCGGATAATTATGATACGCATTATTTCCTGGCGCTGTCCTGCATTCTATCCAACCGATATCAAGAAGCCCTTTCAGCGATTCACGAGTCTATCCGGCTCAATCCCGACAATGCCGAGGCGCATTACACTCTGGGGCAGATTTACATGAAATTGGGGCACTATAAGAAAGCCATTCATCCCCTGCAAACCGCGATGAGCATCCATCCTGATTTGGCGCAAAACAAATCCTCATTGCGCTAGAACCCGGTGTTTATCAGCCCTTTTCCAACCTAAACTCCCTCTACAAACAGTCCTCTGTAAGCTATCTGGAGAATCTGCGACTCATTTACAGTTATTAAACTGGTATGGTTTTGTTATCATATTTGACCAACTCAAATGAGTAGATATCACCTGCAGAAGGACACTTATCATGAATAAGCACTATGCGGCTTTTATATTATTTTTTAGTTATTTTCTTTTCGTAACCTTTTTACCTAAAAATGTTGACAGTGCTTCGAAGCAAACGGCCAATAAGATATCTAACATATCTGAGAATACCGAAACGGCTATTCTTGCAGGCGGTTGTTTCTGGTGCATGGAACATCCTTATGAAGACCTGCCGGGGATATCACAAGTTATTTCCGGATATACAGGGGGGAAAAAGAATAATCCAACATATAAAGAAGTTGCATCAGGTTCCACCCTGCATGTTGAAGCCGTAGAGATCCATTTCGATCCAGAAAAAATTTCCTACAATGACATCCTGGAAATTTTCTGGAGAAATATTGACCCAACAGATGCGGGTGGGCAATTTGTGGACAGAGGAAAACAATATACAACAGGAATCTATTACAAAAACGAGCAACAAAAACTAACGGCGCAAGAATCAAAAAAAAGAATTGCAGACAGCAAACGATTCAGCAAAAAGATTGTCACAGAAATAGTTCAGGCAGGACCGTTCTATCGCGCAGAAGAATATCATCAGGATTTTTTCAAGAAAAATTATATCCGCTACAAAATATATCGTGTGGGATCAGGAAGAGATGAGTTCATAAACCGGATTTGGGGGGAAGACCGGGAATACAAAATTTCCCGAACAGCGTTTAATAATGTTCCCCAATTTACCTTGATCGGTAATAAAACCGGGTCCAAGAATCACCTGACTAAATTGCAATATCATGTCACCCAGAGAAATGGTACCGAACCCCCATACAGAAATGAGTATTGGGATAATAAGCGACCCGGAATCTATGTAGATATCGTTTCTGGAGAACCTCTGTTCAGTTCTAAAGACAAATTCAAATCAGGCACAGGTTGGCCCTCCTTCACCC
>JAPKCW010000098.1:0-7566 GCA_028822815.1 Nitrospinaceae bacterium
CTGGCTTTCGGAAAGTGAAACAGGGGATTTTTCCAGTTCCTTCAATATTTCGAGGGGATCTATGGGATCCCTGTCTTCAGGGTTTTGCCCCGGAGCATAAAAAGTCTGGATCGTTTGAAATAAGGCCACGGTCTCGGGGTCACCCAACCGGGAATAGCGATCTGCCAGCAGTTTGATATCTTTCAGGCTGAAATTTTTCCGGGTCATGAGGGTCTGTCTGTAGGTTTAACAGGTTGTTTTTAAGGCTCTTTATAACAAAACGGCAAAACTAGTTAAAACCTTACCCCTATATTATAGCAAAATAAAATGAAAGGGTTGCCGTCAGGCTGTTTTCCACCTTCCGTGCTTGATTTCCGGGATGAGCATCAGGGTCGCCAGGATCATCATGGCGCAGGAAAGGATGCCTATATTTTGGGCACCGATCAAACCAATCGCCCAGTAACCTATCATTGGGCCCAAGGTGCCGCGGATGCCCGTCAAGCTGACATGCACCGACATATAGGCGCCGGTCTTTCCAGGAGGGGCGTATTTGGTGACCCATAGGTTCCAGGCAATGCTACCCCCCGCAAAAGCGGCCCCTATCAAAGCGGAGCCTGCGCCGATGATCCAGGGGTTGGAGCTGATGAAAAACAGTAGAATACCAGCGGCAAAAGACAGGTTCAGGATCATCCGAAGAACCACGAAGTTCATTTTATCAAACAGCCTTGCCCAGAATGGAATGAGAAGCATGCGCATTGTTTCGGGAATGACCGTAATAATCATGGCTACAAAAATGGCCGATCCTTCAATGCCCCATTGCGCTGAGGTAACATAATCCACTCGCAAAGGGAGAGTCCATAAATTGGCAAATCCCATAATGAACCAGGTCAGTAAAACATAGCCGAAGGAACGGTCCTGCCAGGCGTATTTCATGTTTCCGAAAGGATTTTCATGAGGGCTCTTATCCACCTTTTTTGACGGCATACAATAGATGGCTACAGCTTTGGAAAAGGCGCAAAAACCCAGAAAGGTAAAGATCAACGGGTAATACTCGATATCCTTTTCAAGAATGGAAGACCCGATAAACCCGGATAGGGCGGCAATCCCAACCGACAAGAGCAAAGATTTAGAGAAAAATGCCGCGCGGCGATCCGAGGGATAATTGTCTCCATAAATATCAGTGATGAAGGGAAGCAGGGCGCTACGGCAAATGTATGCGGTGATTACAAAAAACGCGAACAGATACATGGACGTAGTCCAAGCGGCAATCAGAAGGCAGACTCCCGTAATCAGTGAGGGAAGAGACCCCCATGTCGATTTTCTCCAGTCGGTGGCGGAGGCGTAATGTAATAAAAGCATGGAAAGGAACATTCCCATAAAGGGAGCGGCGGCGATCAGAGATTTAATGATTTGCCCTGCATTGAAATACCGGATAGCTATAAACAGACAGAAGGTTTGAGCGCCGGAAGAAAGTACTCCTTCAAATCCTCCCCGCCATAAATCACATTTATAAGTTTTCTGCGTGATTTCATCAGAAGTCAGGGAGAAGCGGTCCTTTTTGAGTTTAAAAAACATAATAAAAATATTTCTGAAAGCAAAGCCCTGGGTTTTCAGGTTTTCCGATAAAAAACCTTGAGAAACCGATGTTTATCAGGGGTAGGCTTTTAAAATAGGTTGTTAAATTGGATATCCTTATAGAGATAATATCGATAGGGGATTGATATTTATAAAAATAGGGTTACTATGGTTTACTTAGTAGGTTGCTGAAAGAATTAAGCGCAGTTCCCTATAATTTCTTCTTGAGCTTGCCGAAGGATCACATTGTATAAAATTGTTATCAACCTTCGACGGACTAAGGGTGACAAGGTTGTGTCCATAGCTTTTTTTAAACCTGCCAGCCTTGCATTAAATGGTTTCCTATAAAATATAGCAATGAAAAAATATTTTTTACTGCAAATATTCTATGTGTTCCTAATGATTGCTCTAATGAGCTTGCTTTGGGAGTTTGTGGTGGAAGGGTTCCTTTCGTTAGACGGGCATGAGGATTTTAGCAATAAAATCGAGGATGTCTGGGCCATAATAGTTATTGCCTGCCTGGCATTGGCCTATCCTACGTATAAAGGGCTGTCAATTATCCGCAACTGGAAGGAACTGGAAAAGACTCTGATTAATCAGGAAATGCAATCGGACAATATAGAGAACAAAAAGTTAGCCAGCCCCGATTCTATCAATATCATTTTAATGGATGAGTTGCATAGAAGGAAGAAAGCGGCAGAAATAATTAAAAACGAGCGGCATAAGTTTTTCAACATGCTTGACCAGTTGCCCATTTGTTTCCATTTGCAAGCGGATGATTACACAGTTCCTTTTGCCAATAAGATGTTCAAAAAACGGTTTGGGTCTCCTGACACAGGGCTGTGCCATCAGTTGATGCACAACCGATCAAAGCCTTGTGAACCTTGTTCTACATTCAGGATTTTTGACTCCCATGAGACGGAGTCAAATGTATGGACCTCCCAGGATGGAAAGACCTATCTGACAGTTGTAACCCCTTTCGAAGATGTGGATGGTTCTATCCTGATCATGGAAATGGCCATTGATATCACCAGTGAGCAAAAAGCCAAGAACGATTTGGAGCATGTTCTGGCTGAACAGGAAGAGCATATCAAACAGCGTACCCTGGAGTTGGAGCGGAGTAATAATGCGCTTAAGGAATTTTCCACCTTTGCCGCGCATGACCTGAAAGAACCTTTGCGGAAAATCCTGGTTTTCAGCGGCCGCATTCAAGAGGTCATTGATGTGGAGCCTGGTGGGATTGCCCAGCAATATCTGGATGGAATGGGACGATCGGCTGAGCGTATGAACAGTTTGATCGACGATTTGTTGAAATTGTCGCAAGTTGCTTCCCAGGGAACAAACTTCAGGAAGGTGGACCTTAATAAAGTGGTGGCTGAAGTGATTGAGGATCTGGAGCCCAATTATCCGGATTCCAGGAAAAATATATCTGTACAAAGTCTGCCCAAGGTGGATGCGGATAAAACTCAGATGTACCAGTTATTTAAAAATCTGTTGTCCAATTCCTTAAAATACGCGAAAACAGATGAGCCGCCCAGGATATCGATAGAAGTGGAAATAAATAGCGATGGGCATCATCTGATCGCCATTCGGGATAATGGAATCGGTTTTGACGAAATATATAAGGAGAAAATATTTAAACCCTTTGAGCGTCTCCATGGTCGGAGCCAATATTCAGGCACAGGGATAGGCCTTGCCATTTGCAAAAAAGTGGTGGAGAGCCATAAGGAGAACTGGATGTAGAAAGCCAGATGAATGTGGGAAGCACTTTTACCATCCGCTTGCCCAAATCTTCTTGATGGGGACTAGTAACGAAAAACGTATTTCTTTCTTTATTGTAGCCAGTTAATTAAGATAAGGCTTGTCCTATACCAGCCGCCCGTAACATATCCTTATCCGGTCCTCTATCTGCACAACAATCTGCGAGTTTACCATCGATCACAACAGCAGGAACCGACCGTATTCCCATTTCTTTTGCTCTGACTGCTGTTGCAGAATCGCTCATATCTAAAACATCAACTTCGCAAGAAGGGCAAGCAATGCTGGTTACCCATTCAATCGTTTCTTCACAAGCAGGACAACCGGCACTAAAAATCTCAATTTTTCGTTTAGTATTCATATTCTCTGCTCCTTATAAATTTTAATGTTTTCCTTTGAATCCCACCAGCGGGTTTTATTCCCCTTGGCTTACAACGGCTTTTAAAATAACACTTCATTAGGATACTGCGTCCGCTTGCGGCGGGGTTGTTATTCTGCGGCGCACCGAAATCCCACCCCCTCAATGCGGTAGCCCGGATAATACACTTTCCTGCTTGCGGACCATCCGGCAGAAGGATGGCTTTCCCAGTCTCCACCACGGACGATTTTCCTGCTCGCTGACCGCTCGGCCAGAAAATCCTGTTCGGGGCCTAATTGGACCTCTTCTGTTTGCAAAGGAACCCATCCAGAAGGATTATCCTTGGGGCTCATGATGTAATAGCTGGGATCATGTGTATCGAACACCCATTCACTCACATTACCCGCCATGTCATACAGGCCAAAGGGATTGGTAGGAAACGAGCCAACGGGAGCCGTATTTTTGAAACCATCTGAAGCATCAGCGACTCTGACATTGAGTTCACAGGAACCGTCGCAATAATTTGCCTTGGTCGCATCATAATCATCCCCCCAATAAAAATTGGTGTGAGTTCCCGCTCTGGCGGCATACTCCCATTCCGCTTCCGTTGGAAGACGCTTACCCAAACTTATGCAATACTCCTTGGCTTCCATCCAGGTCACGCTATCCACCGGAAGATCCCCACCCGGAAAATGGGATGGATTGTTGTCCATGACTGACTGAAACGCCACCTGCGTTACTTCTTTAACGTCCATCTTGAAAGAGGACACACAAACTTCATGTACCGGCTTTTCAAGAGGTCCGCCTTTTTCACTTCCCATCAGGAAGCATCCGCCTTTGACGGGCACCATTTCTTCAGGAACATTTGCTTTCGTAAGTGCTATGATTCTCTTCTTTACTTTTTCCCTCAGTACGACTACATGTTCGCGAAGAACTCTCGGAATACCGATGTATTTGACTCGAACCGCGCTCTTTGGCATAAATTCTGCCTTGCCTGAATCCATCAAGAAGATTCGATAATGCCCAACGGGCACCAGAGCGCCTGGTCGAACGAATTTGCTGCCAGATGTTTTGGGAGCGACCATTTTTGTAATGGTTTCGTCGATCAATTCCCCTTTTCTGCCTTTCTCTTCACCCTCAATAAAGACCAGAACCTTTCTGCCGCCGGTTACTTCCAGTTTAAGGATTTGATCGATCAAGGCATCGGCTTCTTCATGCTTTTCAAGCTGAAATTTGAGCTCAGCTAAAGCTTTTAAAGCCCTGTACCCTTCGGGATTAAATTTTACGGCTTCTGCTAATAGCTTTTCTGCGTGATCGAGATCCCCTACTGCAAGAGCTTGGTCGGCCTTTGATATTAGATTTTGGTTTTCCGCAAAGCACACATTGGGAAAAAGACTGAATATTACAATAAACAACGAAACCATACGCAGGAGGGAAGTTTTAAAATTGAATGGAGTAAAGTTCATTATGATTTTCTCCGGATTCAGAATTGAGGTTTGTTTTCAACCGGCTTTAACCACAACAAGAGCTATTGTCTTTTGCCACAACTAGGGACTTTCTTAGTAAAGCCTCAGGAGGCATTCCTGCCGGCCCATCGTCCTCCTCATAATCTGCAATGCCGTTTCCCGCAACCGTAGTGATGATTCCCTGGGAGTCCACTTTGCGAACGCGGTGGTTATTTCGATCAGCGATGTATAAGTTGCCACGATCAAATGCGAGCTCAGCGGGGAAATTGAGCGACGCTTCAATCGCTGGCCCGCCATTGCAAAAACGGGGAAAATATTATTTGCAACCAGAAAAAATGAAATGATAAAAAACAGCATGGTCCGAAACTTCATAAACTATGCCCTCAACCTGTCATCTGAAATTATATTTTCCGGCTCGACTCAAAACTGCCTAAGATTGGGCAGTCGCTGGTAAGCGCGGATTCTTCTTAAGCTTTCATGTCCTAAAGAGGTACACAATGGGCAATTGTCCATTGGGCCGAGATAAACGCCTTGAGGACTATAAAAGCAACGCAGGTAATACCCCTTTCGGGGCACGAAAGCTTAGGAAGGTTGCTACCCAAGCAGAGGTTCTCCGCTTATATCTCCGTGGGACAACACCCGGCTTCACCAAAAACACCTTTATAGGGAATCTCACCTTGTAACCGTTTGACGTAGTGATCGGGGTCCTTTCGAAATACATCCAGACAATAGGGACATCGGCAAAAAAACACTTCCCATCCCGAAATTTCCATGCGCACGGTCCATTGCACCGGTTTTTCCGCCAAACAGGTTGGGCACACGACCAGGTCCTTGGTTTCCTGAAGGTACCTGGGAGGGTCCTGGTTAAACAGGTCGGTGCAACCCTGGCAACAAAAGAAATACTCTTTGCCTTCGTAATTGCTCTTTGCCCATCGATCCGCACCAATTCCCAACCTCACCAATGAACAACCACAGGCGGGACAAATGGAAGTTGCTATTGTTTTAGCTGAGCTTGAGATGTTAGTTGTCATTGCATTGGCCTTTTTCTGTTTCATTCATATCATCACAACAAGATGATTCCTTTTTTTTGGGAAATAATTCCACCACGAAATCAATCAGACCCTGCAATTTGCTTCTTGTGCATTCACAGGCTTCTTCGGCAGATCCTGTTTCCTCTTCTACCTTGTCCCAATCCACATATTTTTTCATAGCAACAGTGTCCCTCCATAAATTAAAGCCAATGAAGCAAAAATCCTGGCAAAAAGTTTACCCGATTGCTGGTTTTGTCCTAAATGTGAATGGCCTTGAGCATCGTATCCAATATAAGCTCCCAAGGCAATAATTCCAATCGTGGCCTGGATTCTCAATACAGAATCTGTGACCGAAAACAGCGCAATGGCCAAGACCGGCAGAGTAAGAGCCAGACCTTTGTAGAGCAATCTATGGAATGGAATAAAGTGCTCAATCAATTGCATGCTGAAAGCAAAGTACCAGACTAGGGCGATAGCCTGAAGCCACCAATCCGAAGCAAAAAGAAATATTGGAAGTATGCAGACTAACGTGCAGAAAACCGCATGGCTCAGACCCATTTTAAAACGCTCCCAATACCCGTACTCCAGTGCCTGCATTTCCTTGGTTTTGGTCAATCCGTTTTTCAGAAATTCTTTTAAGTCGGTAAAATAAACGGGGCCATAAATGCCTTCCCAGCCATGTTCTTTGAGGTCTTTTCGTTTTATCCCAGCCACAGACAATTGCGGCAGTATCAAACGAGTGTGATCAACCATGTCATTTACATTGTAAACCTTCAAATGGGCAAGGACAGTTTCTGTTGTAAAAATACCTTCGGCTGCAGCACACCAGACGTTGGTGCCTTGGGTATTGACCACCAGGAGAAAGCAATCTAGCTGTTCTTTTTCCAAATATTTCTTTAGATGCCTGACCGTATAATCGAAATTGCATGTGACGAGGACCGGCGAAGATTTATCAGGATTACCAACTGAAACAGTTTCGGGTTCGCATGGAAACCGGGCAAATCGAAAAAGTGTTTGGTAAATGTCTTTAATCCAACCAATCATTTTTTAATTTCCAGAAGAATGAACATACCCAACATAAACGGCTTACGGTTGACTATTTCCATGCCAGCCTGCCGCACCTCGTCATCAAAGTTTGAAATCGCATGGGTCGTGTTTTGGGTCATGATCCATGTAAGAAGCCGCATGGGTAACATGAAGGCATAGTAAAAGCATTTGGCTAAAAAGTTTTCGGGAATTATTTCGTCACCGACAAGAACTTTTCCTTCCTTTTTCAAAATTCTTTTGATTTGTTTCAATACATGAAGCCTTTCTGCGCTGGTCAGTTCGCTGAAAGCAAGAGTGCTCAATATGATATCGAATGATTCATCCTCCAGATGGTCATCCAGATGACTAAGGC
>JAPKCW010000349.1:0-1630 GCA_028822815.1 Nitrospinaceae bacterium
ATATTTTTGAGTTAACCCTTGAAGATCTTCCGTATGAAGGTGTAGATACTGAAATTGTTGAGGATGAGCTGGAGACAGAGTGGATTGGTGATGAGGAAGGGGGCGACGAGGAAGAGGAAGATGTTGCTTTAGCTGAGGAAGAACTTCCGAATTTTGTCGATAATGGCGATGGAACCATCAGCGATACCCATTCCAACCTGATGTGGAAAAAGGATGATTCTTACAAGGAGTACGGTTATGGAATCACCTGGATTGAGGCCCATGATTATTGCGAAATGATGAACGATAAAAAATTCGCCGGATATGATGATTGGAGGCTGCCCGGCATCGAAGAATCTAAAAGTCTTTTTTCGTTTGTTCAGTCAAATAGTGATAAGGACGGTGCGGAGATCCATATTTCAGATTTGTTTGAAACGGGAGGCGGTCACAATACCTGGACCTATGAAGAAAAGCCGGACTACCAGCAATATGCGCAAAAATTCAGTTTCGTGACGGGTAACGATATATGGGAAAATAAGGACAACGAATATTCTCATTGTCGGGTGACCCGTGATGTGGTTCAAGATGAATGGGAGCCGGAGTGGCGCAAGGACACCAAAACATTCGAACGTTAATTTATACCGATGTTGGGGGCAATCTGATTGGAGTGTTATGGACCATTATATGATTTTTGGTAAGGATGATTGTCCGCACACCCAGAAAGCCCTGGACAGTTTTAAAAAACAGAGCAGGTCTTTTGTTTATATTAATGTTGATAAGGATCCAGATGGTTTAAAGAGATTACTGGAATATTCTAATGACCAGTATGTGGTTCCGGTCATTGTCAATGTTGATGAAGACAGTGTGGAAATAGGATATACCGGCGACTAAAGATTGCAGGGTTTTATAGAAGGGCATCTCTGAAAATTGTTTTTGGCCATGAGCGGCCCTTATAAAATAAGGGGTGCGAGTTGCCTTAGAGAAAACTATCGAATAAATAGAGATCTCCTGAAAAACGATCCCGAATTTTCAACCTGCCGATTTGGTCGGCAATTTAAGAAATAGAAAAAAATGACAGAAAAACTTCCGCAAAAGTTAGAGCAGGCACCGGTTAAACAGGATAAGACACCTAAACGGTATGTGGAGAAAGGCCGTGATGTTATTTTTGATAACAAAACCCGTGTTTACTGGATGAAAAAGGATTCCTGGCAGGACAAGGGCAAGTTTTTCAACTGGCATGAGGCGGTGGAATATTCTGATAGAAAGAATCTAAGAAAAATTGGCGGATTTGATGACTGGCGGTTGCCCAGTGCAGATGAAGTCTCATCGCTTTATGATGAATCGTGTGAAAACCCGGGAAAAGGAGGAGTGATCCTTCATCTGGACTCGGTGTTTCCGGAGGGTGCGTTTAAATCCGCATGGATTGCCGGGGATACTTCTACCCGCAGGCCAAGGTTTGACTACAGCGAAGGCAAAATCGTCATTGCTGAAGAATATAGCTTTGGTTCGGTTCGTATCTGTAGAAAGGATCAGGTTATAAGAGACCATACCCGCCCATCCCGAAAGTAGGATTATGACAGATACCAAATTGGAAACCCATTATGAGGATAACGGAGATGATCCCGTTACCGATCTGAAGCACAACCTCATG
>JAPKCW010000350.1:0-1626 GCA_028822815.1 Nitrospinaceae bacterium
TTTTTTGATAAAGGGATAGAGCCCGAAAAAATGACCGCAACGGGTTATGCCGACACGATTCCCTTGGCCTCTAATGACACCGACCAGGGAAGAACCTAAAACAGGAGGGTTGAATTTGTTCTGGAAAAAGAAAACTAAAGAAACGGAGAAAAAGCTTTTTACAAGTGCTAGTGGAACCAGAGGTACATTCAGGGTTTATCCTTCCAAGGAGAACCCGATCCTCCTCAAGGTGGGAGATACAAGCCTCGTTGCGGTGGATATCAGTGCTGGTGGTATATCCTTTGATAACAAGAATTTCAAATTGGGTGCAACCTACTCTATGGAAATGGTTTTGCCACAGGGAAGAGGTACCTTTAATGCTAAAACCGAAATCCTCAAAATTGACGATACGGAAGTCTGCCGTTGCAAAATAATTGGTTTAAGCCCGGACGAGGAAGACGGAGTCCATGCTTATATTTTGGATCGCCAAAAAGAGGAAATAGCCCAAAAGAAACACCGATCTCTCTAAAAAAAGGTGTTTAACAAGATATCGGTGACACCCTGTTTTAACACCTTTTTTCTTGCCAAAAACATGCCTCATAAAAGATATGAGCATTGAAAACCCAGAAAACTCCCCCCTCTCTTTTTCTCAAGACTGGTGCGCCAAAGACCTGGAATTAATCAACCATATAGAAGTGTTCCAGCACAAACCCGCCATACTCAAGAAAGTTGAAAATCGTCTAATCAAGCTTAAAGAAGCCATGGTTGAAGAATTGGTTTCCTGTGCTCCCCAATTACCACCGGGAACAGATATTGAAAAAGGACAAATTGCCAGAGGTGAAAATAATAACGGGTTTCCCTTTTTATCTCTCGATATTCCACAGAACTTTTCCAAAACCACAATGTTTACCTATCGAATCCTATTCTGGTGGGGACATTACTTGGGATTTTCCCTGATCTTGAAAGGTGATAAACTAAAAACATATTTTCAGCTCTTATCCGCTGTTCGCAACGAACCCGCCCTTCAGAATGTCTACCTCTCCTTAACCCCCACCCCCTGGGAATGGCGCTTGGAAGAAAAATATTTCACGCCGGTTGGCAACATTCCCGAACAGGAGTGGTCTGACAAAATACACCTTTTAGATCACATGAAAATTATGCGGGTTTATTCTATCGTAGATGAGTCCTTTAAAGAATTGGATTGGACACAGGCCGGAATAAGTTTCTGGAGAGACATGACCCCGATTTCTTTAGGCTAAACGCTTGAACAACCCCCCCCTACTAGCGTGGAAGGCAATAAGTCGATTCCCATTAAGCAATCAAATATCTTTGCCCCTTTAACTATAGTTCGCCAACATTTGCATCCCCCCCCCTTCATAGGGAGGGATTGGGGGAGGCTTGGCTTTTCCTGCCTGGACACAGGACAAAAATATTTCAACCTCGTCTTTTTTGCACGTATACCAATGGGTGTTTCCAAAGGATTTTGCTGGCAGGGACCAACCTCAGTTTTCCGGAACTTGCCAAATCTTTAAATAACAAGACATGATGCAGAGACTGGGCAATGGGGGAAGTCTCACTATCCGGGATGTGCAAGGGAGTTGGCACCATAAATACTTTTCTCCTACTGCCTCCATCCAGAGATTCTTT
>JAPKCW010000351.1:0-1610 GCA_028822815.1 Nitrospinaceae bacterium
GAAACGAATCCTCAGTTCAGGCAACCTTTCCTGCATATTTTTAAGTCCTTGAACCAAATGACGGCACAGGTCCTGAAGGTGTTTTTGAGTTTGTTTGGTTTGCATCACGGCATGCTTGATAGCTGTTTCCAGCCCCACGATTAGCGGCACTGGAAGGGTGCCGGAACGAACACCGAATTGCTGTTTTCCTCCGTGCATTTGCGGATTAAGAACCAGCTTTGAATCATAAATCAGCAGGCCGATACCTTTCGGCCCATGAATTTTGTGACCCGAAATTGAATAACCCGCAAGGCCTCTCCACATATCTCTGTCCAATTTGAGTTTACCGACTGCCTGCACCCCATCCAGGAACAACTTGGTTTGTGGAGATTCGTTTGCCAAAGCAGAAATAATCTGTAAGGGCTCATTCACCGTGCCCAACTCATTGTTCACATGAGAAAGGCAAAGAAGCTTCACACGTTTTTCCTTCAAAGTTGAAACCGAGTTTAAGTCAAGCCGACCTTCCGTTTGAAAGGGAAGTAGAGAAAACGGTTCATTGCCAAACTGTTGCAAGAAAGCAAGACTCTCGGTAATACTTGGGTGCTCCAGGCCCAGGAAAGCAGTTTTCTTGTCAGGAAAACATAATCCTTTAATAAAAAGATTATTGGACTCTGTTCCACCGCTGGTAAACACAATACGATGCGTTGAAGGAATTCCGAGATATTCGGCAATCAATTCAGTCGACTTTTCAATGAGGCGTTTCGCGTCCAAACCTATTCGGTACCGCGTTCCACTATTAGCAAAAATATCCCGCATGGATTCATGAACCCGCTCCACAACTTCCGCATCCATAGGAGTGGTGGCGGCATTATCTAGATAAACCATCGTCCTCACACATTAAGGTTCGTAGGGCTCAAGAAGGTTTTGCTCCATTCCCAATTGGTCCAGAATTCGAGCGACAACAAAATCCACCAGGCTTTCCAGGGTATTTTGCCCTTGGTAAAATCCTGGAGATGCAGGGAGGATCAAAGCCCCAGCCTGGTCGAGGGCTAAAAGGTTTTTCAAGTGGATGGTACTGAAAGGAGTTTCACGGGGAACAAGTATCAACTTCCGTTTTTCCTTTAACATAACATCCGCAACGCGTTCAATCAGGTTTCCTGACACACCGGCCGAGATTCTTCCCACCGTCCCCATGCTTGCGGGTACCACCACCATTGCGTCAATATGAAAAGAACCGCTGGCGATGGAACTATTCATGCGTGAAGTTTTATGCAGGGTTACATGCTCACCGGAAAAATAGGAGGGTAAAAGGTTCAGCTCAAGCTTCAATAGTTCAGCTCCCCGTTCTGAGATGACCACATGAACTTCTGCCTGGGTTTTAAGGCAATCGAAAAGCCGCTTGCCATAACAAACCCCACTTGCTCCTGTGATTGCCAATACAATTCGTTTCATCGTTTAAAATCAAACAGGTCATCAATTTCCATCAAAACCTTTTCATGAACTTCGGAAACCGAGCCGACACTCTCTATAAACCTTATGTTTGGCCCATTAAAACTTTTAAAAATTTCCTGAACATTTTTCAAATAATCCAGTTTCTCAAAAGCACTTTTTTGGTCGCGGGATGATTCAAT
>JAPKCW010000352.1:0-1605 GCA_028822815.1 Nitrospinaceae bacterium
CGCTCATGTTCCATTCTTTGGATTGGATGTAATTGAGGAGTTGTCTGGAATAAACACAGGAGTTGAAGACCCTTTCCAGCCTTCATTATCTGGTCATGGAGGATATAAGTTGTTGCCCCACCAGATTGAAATGATTGATGCCGCAGGAAAACTCATTGACAATATTCCAACCTAAAAGGAGAAACACCCATGAAATTTATTGAAGAATGTAAATCATTTGCCGGCCCGGTATGGGAGAGCTATTTACACCATCCATGGATTGAAGCTATGTTTGCGGGGGATCTCTCAGATGAGAGGTTCGAATACTGGCTCATCCAGGACCTGCCATACCTCAGTACTAATATTGCAGAGATAGCTTTCCCGAAGGTGCCTCCACATAATAAATGGGAGGAATTACAGCGGGAATACAAGATACGGTCCGGAGAGACCAGGGTCGAGTTGCGAACACTTGAGCGCGTCGGTGATTTTGCTAAAACCCGCTGGGCAGCCAGACCTTGGCGGGATGGAATAATCAATTTCTGGATAAGGACTGCCTACGAAGGTACTTTTGGAGATATTTGTTGTGCAACGTACGTTTGTGATGCCTTCTCTAATACTTTTGGTGAACGTTACATGCTTGAAAATCCAACTGGTCTTTCTGAATTGCAAGTTGAATGGATTGAACAATGGATTGATCCGTTTCATGAGAAAATAAGGGCCGCAACTGAGGAAGCCATCAACGAATACGGAGAACAGAGTACTGACTATGAACGGGATAAAATGCGCTGGCTCTTTCTGAGGGGAACTCAGTATCAAATCGGCACTTTCGATGCGGCTTGGAACTTATCTGATCCCTGGCCAGGTGAGGGTGAAGAGACTGGTGTAATAGCGGGTTCCCCGAACTCTTAAAATAAGCGGTTGAATAATAGAATAGTTAAACACAATTTCAAAAAATATATTATCCCAATAGTATATTTTTTAAACCTGCTTTAAAAGAGATGAATTCTTTAAAAACCAAATTATTCGGAACTTCCGGTGTTAGGGGTGAAACCAATAAGGAAATTTCGCCCAATCTGGCTTTAGAACTTTCCATAGCTTTTGGAGAATGGTTAGATGTCAAAGGAACAGTAGTATTGGGGAGAGACACAAGATTTGGTGCAGAAATGCTCATTCATGCAATTTCCTCAGGTTTGCAGTCAGTTGGCTTAGATGTTTTGGATTGCGGAATATTACCAACGCCGGCACTCAGTTTAAAACTTCAGGAATTGAAGTCTGTTGGAGGGGTAATGGTTACAGGTTCTCACATGCCTCCCAATAGAATTGGGCTTATATTTTTAGATTCTGATGCGTGCTATTTAAGTGATAATAAAGCCTTGGAGGTAGAGAATCTTTACTTTCAAACATCAACAAAAGAAATTAAAAACAAGATTCCCACAATGAACAAGATAGGAACTTTCAACAAAATTTTTGACAGTTCTGAAAGATATGTAGAATTTGTTTTATCTTTAATTGACAAAAAAAAGATTTCAGAATTATCTATAAATCAGAAATTTAAGGTTGTAGTTGATCCTGGGAACGGCACTGCTGTTGACATTTTACCAGATCTGGTGGAGAAATGTGGATTAA
>JAPKCW010000353.1:0-1603 GCA_028822815.1 Nitrospinaceae bacterium
CATAGAAGAGCCTCCGTTTACAGCACAGCTTTAATATCCTCCACAATTTTATTTTTCAAATCGCCCCACTTCGTTTCCGGTTTTTTTGTGACAGTGATGAACGACGTTGCCGGTTCCGCCATCACAAACACGCTCGCCAGGCCTTCATTTTCAAGAATTTTTGCGGCCACCGGAAAATCTTTTGCATCTTCCAGACTGTTAAAAGTTTTATAACCAGAATCAAGGATTTTTTTGTTAACATTGAACTTTAAAGCATGCTCATTGGGAGTGGTATCAACAGTTACTTGGATAGACATGGTTATTGACCTTTAAAATATATTATTTTGGAGATATTGACTTCAAACTGATTTATTTGCTTCTAAATGAACCCATCCCTTCTTTTTACCGCTTCGCCAAGTGATGTGAACCCAGTCGCCTTTTCTTTTTACAGCTTTGACACGGGTTCCCTGCTTGAGCCGGTTACAGATTTCGCCCTCAGGCTTAAGATGAACAGTATACGTTTTATTGAGAAGCAAGTCTTCCAATATAAATTCCGCTATTTTTTTCCAGGTTGCGCCGGGTACAGATCCAAAATAGAGTTACGGCTAATAGCAGGCTCGATATAAAGAATTTTGTCCTTTTTAAATTTTCCGTTACGCACGATCTTCAATAACTCACCGGGTTGAGGTTGGCTGGCCTCCCTACGTCCATTGAGAACAGATATATCCAGATCCTTTCTCTTGTCCCCCAACTCTTTTTGGGCAATGCTCTGGAAAGTATCCCCCTCCTGAACTTCGTAAAAATCAATATACTTTGGTTTGTAACGTTTTTTGTCCCCAGCGTGTTTTTGACCTTCAAATTTCAAACCTCGGATCATGTTTAAATACCGATCCCGGTAACTGTTAACGCTTTCCGCTTCGCGGGTCATGCGCCCGGCCATGAGATGGGCCTGGATAATCCGTTCCCTGGTTTCCGGATGGGATGCTTGAAAGGCATGATAAGATTGGCCGGACATGATTTCCTTGCGTCTCAGGCTTTTAAGAAACTGGGCCATCCCAAACGGACTGTATCCCGCTTCCTTGCTGTTCAATATTCCCTGTTGATCCGACTCGATTTCCGCTTCCCGACCATATCCCAGGTTGATCTGCTGAAACATAGCGGTACTGACTTTCAGCCATTGGCCCGCATTCTTTGGGCTTGCGATGGCCCCCCCAAGAGCAAGAATCGTCGAACCTATACTGCGCACCATCTGTTTGGCACCATGATGAAATATAATATGCCCAATTTCATGACCTAAAACCCCTGCAAGTTCCGCCTCACTATTTACCAGGGCCAGCAAGCCCACGGTCACATATACATAACCTCCAGGCAAAGCAAACGCATTGATATCCGAGCTATCTACAACCCGAAAATAGTAGCGTGGAAAAACTTTGTCCGAAAGTTGGGATACCAGGTTTTGACCTATTCTATTGACGTATATCTGGAGTTCTTTATCCTGATAGATCCCGTATTGTTTGGAAATTTGCGCATCGGCACCTTTGCCCATGGCCATTTCTGTTTTTTTTGAAATGAAGGGTACGGAATGGCTAATAGCTGGAGAAAATAAAACAAGAAGAACAAGACA
>JAPKCW010000354.1:0-1602 GCA_028822815.1 Nitrospinaceae bacterium
AGTCTGGACCGTGTCTCAGTTCCAGTGTGGCCGATCACCCTCTCAGGCCGGCTAACCATCGTCGCCTTGGTGGGCTGTTATCCCGCCAACAAGCTAATGGTCCGCGAACTCATCTACAAACGGAGTTTGAGACTCCTTTGGCCACGCTCCATAAGAAGTGTGGTCTTATCCGGTATTAGCACAACTTTCGTCGAGTTATCCCGAATTCGTAGGCAGATTATTCACGTGTTACTCACCCTTGCGCCACTTTACTGGTTTCCCGAAGGAAACTTTCTCGTTCGACTTGCATGTGTTAGGCACGCCGCCAGCGTTCGTTCTGAGCCAGGATCAAACTCTCCAGTTATAAAAACATGAAAATTTAATCCAAACTATGAATCATTTAAATCAAAGTAATTGTTGCTAGACCCGCAACATCTTTTGACACCTATTCAATTTTCAAAGAGCGAAGTCCAACAGAGCGCAATAAAATGCACCAGTTGGATAAAGATATAAACTGATTTGTTTTCTGAAAAAAAGGCAAGAAATCTCTATTTAAAAGCCTTTTCCAAAATTTTGTCCGGAAAAAACTTTCAGATAAAGATTTTCAGGCAATTTCGTCAGCTCCGTAATAATAGACCCTGAAATGCTTAAAAGCAAGGGCTATTATCAAGAAAATTACGTTTTTTTGGTTTTTTGGAAAATTTTTATGGAAACATTAAAAAATATCACGCCCCTTCTTTCACAGGGGTGACCTTTATAACCCCGAGATCCTTCGACATGCCCCGGAGGGGTACATCTGTGGTTAATGAGGGAGGGCAGGGCAAAATGGAGGCTTAAATTGCGGTATTTCAGACTTTTTGGGGACAAATTTAGCGAGTGGAATCAGTCGGTTTTTACTTCGGTTTCCTCGGCCAATTGTAAACTTTTTAGAGTATAGAGTTTGTGATAGAGACCTTCTTTTTGCATAAGCTTGGCATGGTTGCCACTTTCGACGATCTTGCCGTGATCCATCACGATGATATGGTCTGCGTTATGGATGGTGGAAAGTCTATGCGCAATGATAATGGAGGTTCTGTTTTCCATCAACCGTTCCAGTGCCTCCTGGATCAGCAACTCCGATTCGTTATCGAGCGCTGAGGTGGCTTCATCCAGTATGAGTATGTGGGGGTCCTTTAAAATCGCCCGGGCGATGGCGATACGCTGTCTTTGTCCGGCTGAAAGTCGAATGCCTTTTTCGCCGACCACGGTTTCATAGCCATCCGGACATTCCATGATGAAGTTGTGGGCGTTGGCGGCTTTTGCCGCTTGTATGAGTTCCTCTTTCTTTACGCCTGGTTTCGCGTATTCAATATTTTCCAGAATGGTGCCGCCAAACAGGATAGTCTCCTGCGGCACAATGCCGATCTGTTTCCAGTAGCTGGCCTGTTGCACGGTTTTGAGCGAGATACCGTCCACACGGATTTCCCCTGATACCGGATCATAAAACCGATGTAGAAGTTGCATGAGGGTAGTTTTGCCTGCACCACTGGGGCCGACCAGAGCCACTGTTTGCCCTGGCTCCACTATAAAACTGATGCCCTTTATTATTTCCTGATCCTCGCGGTAATGAAAATGCACATCGTC
>JAPKCW010000099.1:0-7391 GCA_028822815.1 Nitrospinaceae bacterium
GGAAATACGCAGAACAGGATGTGGGGTTTCATCGGGCAGGCGGGAGAGCCACTCAATCTTCGTACCTTTTTCAAGAATCTCCACGGCGGACACAACCATGGTGAGATCGAGCAAGGCATAATCATCATCGTTTGTATGGTAGTCATCATCCACGGCATTGAGGAAGCCTTCCCATTGGGGATGGATATTTTCCAGTCCGCCCAGATACTTTTTGATCTGCCGAAGGAGCAATTTATGTTTCATTTTGAGAAAATCAAGTTTCGGAAAAGGTGGTGATCGACATGGTCTGATTATGCAGGTGAGGATCCATGGAATTTTCAATGGGAGCGATCTCACCATAGGAATAAAACCCGGTCAAGGTGGTTTGAGGGCCGAATATTCCTTCAACCGCTTCGATTTCCTCTTCCACTTGTTGTTTCATGATAATTTTTCTTCCAATACAACTCATGAGAATTGCTGCACCGGGGGAGGTAGCTCCCGCGCTCTGGCATGCTTTGGCGGCTTCTTCGGCCCCGCTGACAAGGTTGTCTATATTGGTTTTCATGAGACGCGCGGTGCCTCCCTGTTCCAGGTCGCCCGCAAAGGTCATGCTCCCGGTTTCTTCGTCCACTCCCAAAATCGTGCGCACAATGCCCTTTTCCATTTTCGAGGTTTTGTAATAGAGGGGAAAATAGAAACATTGGGTGGGCAGATCTTGCAGGCGGTCCCCGAGATATTTTTTATATAATCCAAAGGCCGGTTCCCCGTCCAGCTCATAAAGAATATTGTTTTCAGAACGGGTGATCTTGCGTTCGGGACCGAAAGGCTCAAATCCACTCATGGAACCACAATGGACTTTCAAGCGGGTTCCGTAAAACCCTAGGGCCACCACATTTTTACTTTCAGGCATCTGGTTGGCACCGGTCAGGGTCTCCTTAAATTCTCCCCCATCTCCCGTCAGGCCTCCGGTAACTTTTACGCCTTCCGGTAAATGTTTCACCATTCCCTTGAGAAGTTCGGTTCCATTAACATTCAATCCATCAGCCAGAACAAAGACATGACATAATTCTTCATGATCCAGCGTATTCACCAGTTCTTCTCCAATGGATAAACTGTCTTTTCGATCTTTGATCTTTAAATGTGTGGGTTTAAGGACGGTGTTTTCAAACCAGATCGCTGTAGCCACAAGCGAATCATCATAAACGCGGGTTTTTCAAGTTTCTCCTGCGGTGGAACCACTCAGGATATAGGCGTTAGGATAAGACTGGCGAATTTCTTTAAAAAGACTTTCATTTTTCAAGTTTGAGGGATGGCCAAAGAGCAAAACCAGTTGGGCATCTTTTAAGGTCTCTGACGTGGGGTCGCCAGACCAGCCCTCTTCACGGGACCAGCTCCGCTGCCCGGTCTTCATAAAAACCTCCGAAAAGATAAAATGTATTCAGCTAGGGGTACTGGAAAATATACCAATATTATTGGTGTTTAAATAGTAAAATTTAAGCTGTGTAAACCTATTGGGAAACCATGCTTTTTTTAGGTAAGATTTTTCAAAACATCCGGGCGTTAGGTGTGTATGTAATGTTTTAAAAAAGTTGTTTGAGTGAAGAGTTTTACGGGTGATTTTCTCAGTGAGGTTGGAATCTTTATTTCTCTTTGACAGATATTTGCAATTGTGCTAAAAATCTTCAAGCCTGAAAACGGGCTATTACTTACCTTGAGGAGTTTCATGGAAGTCAGAATAAGCCGGGATGTTCTTCTGAACGGTGTGCACAAAGTTCAGGGAATCGTTGAACCAAAAGGGGCGATGCCCATTCTTTCCCACCTGCACCTTTCCGCCGAGAAAGACACCATCAGTATTCGAGCCACCGATTTGGAAATCGGTACTTTGGGCCATTATGCGGCGAATGTGATCGCACCCGGGGCCGTGACGCTCAATGCCAGAAAACTTTTTGACATTGTCCGGGAACTCCCTGATGAAGAAATCCATCTGAAAAAAGAAGAAAATAACTGGATCACTTTAAAGTGTGGAAAATCGAAATTCCGGTTGCCCGGGCTTCCCCCGGAGGATTTTCCGCCTATGCCGGAATACAGTGACAAACCGTTGTTGGAATTTGATGGCAAAATTTTGAAGGAAATGATTCGTAAAACCTTTTTCTCGGTTTCTCCCGATGAGACCCGGCAGGCGTTGAATGGTTTGTTGCTGGAGTCGGAAGGGGACAGCGTAAACCTAGTGGGTACCGATGGGCACCGGTTAGCGATGATTTCCCGACCGGTCAAGTCAAATGTTGCAAAAGGGGAAACCTTAAGTTTCCTTTTGCCTAAGAAAGCGTTGTCGGAGTTGCTGAAATTAATGGAGGACGAAGACGAAACGTTCGGGTTCTCTTCCCAGGATAATCACCTGGCTTTCATTTGTGGTAAACAGGTGATTGTGTCCCGCAAAATAGACGGAAAATTTCCCAATTACCGGCAAGTGATTCCAGGGGACAATAACCTGAAGGCCAAAGCCAACAAGGATGACCTGACCCATGCCCTGAAGCGTGTGGCTCTATTAGCAGATGAAAAGTCGAAAATGGTCCGGTTCGAAATCCGCAAAGGCACCCTGACTCTGGTTTCAGATAATACGGATTTGGGAGCAGCTGTTGAGGAAATGTCCCTTGAGTATGAGGGAGAGGAAGTCTCGATCGGACTTAACGCAAAATATGTCCTGGATATCCTGAATGTTATTGAAGGGGATTTGGTGACTCTCAATCTAAAGGATCAAAACCACTCCTGCCTGTTTACGGTGGCGGATGATGACCAGTATAAGACCATCGTCATGCCAATGCGTCTTTAAAATTTTCGATCAAAGATCGAAAAACTGATCCAGTTTTTCATCGCTCCTTGGTGTTTTCCCGGTTACGCCTTCCCAGATTTCCTGGGTTTCCATACAAATATAAATGTTTAATTCTTCCAGGCGGGACTTAAGATAACCGCGAATGGTTTTGTAGGCATGGTTTCGCAAGGGACGGAGGTAGCGGAACTTTCCATCTTTGCTGGGCAGGTGTTCGCTGGTGAATAAGTGGGTTTGCGGATGTCGGTTTTTAATGATGGATTTCAGAGAGGGACGGTATCGAAAACTTCCCAGGCTCACCCACTCCACCTTGGCAATGGGTAGGCTATCACACAAAATGTTTACCAACTGTTGGTAGGCATCCTCCCAACCCGGTATCAAAATGATCGGATCAAAATGAAATCCGATGCGGTAGCCCTTGTCCAGGCAGGCCTTGGCAGATTCAAGCCGTTGGGCCAGGCTCGGTGCCCCCTTCTCTTCCTGGTCAATGACGGTTTGTGGATTCAGCGACCAGGATACAATTATATTTGTAGGATCGGAATGGTCCAGCAAGTTTGCAATCTGGTCCGACTTGGTTTTTAACTCCAGCACGGCGTTTGATTGTTGGTTGAAAAAGGGAAGCAGGTAGGCCGTGTAGGGGACGATGGCATCCAGAGCCAGGCTGTCTGTCAATTCCCCTGTACCGACCCGAAAGTTGCGATCCGGATATTGTGTGAACACTTCTTCCAATTCGACAAGCAGGTCTTCAACATTAACATAGGCCACCTGCATGGGGTTGTTCCCTAAAAAATCCTGCAGAAAACAATAAGAACAATCATAGATGCAGTTTTTTGCCAAGTTCACAACATAGTAATTGCAACACACCATACCCGGACTGATACCTGGACACTTCTTCAGGAAGGAACCTTTAAAACGAGATAATGCCAAACGTTTTTTCCCTTCCCCAAACACATCGTACTGTGAGGACTTCATCTGCTGTGTGAGCATGGAAATATCCTGGAATTTCTGCCGGGGAATGTCGGGGAGCCGGGAAAGGACTTCTTGCGCCAAGGGATATTCTTCTACCCCTTCTTCCAGTAAAAGGATTTCAGGTTGGTAATCTGTGATGACTGGGCTATAACTTATTGTATTATTGGGCATTATTTTATATAATGGGCTGAATTTTGCAGGGCGCCCGGCCTTTTTTGTGAGTTCTTACTATTTTAAACAGCCACTGTATCATTTAACTGAAGGAAATAAAATGGACATTCCCACCTCCTCGCTACATAACCAGTATATCCAAAAGAAAAATAAGTCCATTTTACGATTTGGATTTGTCTTTCTCTTCATCATTTCAGTGGGGCTGAATGTTCATCTCTTATATTTTGATCAAAAAACTGAGATTGCTGTTGCGTCTTTGCCGCAGGACACTGAAAAAATACTGCAAAACTCTGTCGAACCGCCCCAGTCCGAGATATATAAAAAAGAAGTTCTTCTACCTGTCAAGACGGCTGTTATCACGCCTGCGGTATTTACGGTTTCATCCGATGAGGCTCTGGAAGGCAGGACCATCCATTCGCTAAATTTTAAAGTCCGCAATTCCTTGAACTATAGCGTGTGCAGAGTAGTAACCCGTGAAAAAGGCTGTGCCGCGCTTTCCGCGCATCTGGGGCGCCTCATGGTATGGTTCATGGATATCAAAAAGGGCATGAGAAATGGCGATTACCTGGAAGCGGTGTACCAGCAACTGGAAGGTCCCGAGCAGTTTAAAATCCTCAAACTTTCCTATAAAAGCAAATTATTTGGCAAAACGTTTGAAGCGTTTTATTTTGATGAGTTCGACCCGAAAAATGGCGGATATTTTGATAGAGAAGGAAAAGAGATCGCCCAGCGTATTGTCGAAGCGCAAAGTCCTATTCGGCATTATACTGAAATCACTTCCCTGCCTGGAGATTTCCGCAAGGGAGTAGGGGGGCATTCCGGGACGGACTTCAAAGCAGAGGTGGGGACTCCCATTTATTCGGGATTCCCTGGTAAGGTCACTCGCACAAACTGGAATGTGCGGGCAAACGGTTATTGTGTCGAAATTGATCACCCGAAACTGGGAATCAAAACCCTCTACCTCCATTTGAGTCGGGTCAAAGTCAAACCGGGTCAGACTATCCGGGTGGGTCAGCAGATCGCCGAATCGGGGAATACCGGAAGAACGTTTGCCCCCCATCTGCACTATGAGATCCAGAAACGAAAAAATAAAAAAATAATTTATAATCCGTTTACCTTCAAACATCATAAAAGTTATACTCGAAAAATTCCTCCCCAGCATTACCAGTCCTTCCAAAAAACTGTTAAGCTCTTTAACTCTGTGATAAAGGAAAGCTAGCCCCCAGCGTTACGCTGGCCTTCGTGGAAGGGGGAGCTTTAACGGACCCCTCTTTTTAAATAGGGAGTTATATTCTTCCTTAAACTTCGTGTCCCGAATGGGGTATCACGCTGGCTGGAGGCTCTGTGACAAAAAAACGCAAGCGAGGGAAAAAGCCAATTCGCATTCGTATTGGCAAAATTGTTTTTGACTTTTTGCTGTGCTTTGTTGCTCTCACTATAGTCCCCGTCCTTCTATACAGGTTTGTGAATCCGCCTACAACACCCCTGATGTGGCTACGCTGGGTAGAAAGCGACACCCGGCAAAACCTACGCCTGAATGCCTGGCGGCCAATTGAAGAAATTTCCCCGAATATCCTGAAGGCGGTCATAGCCGCTGAAGATCAGAAGTTTTTCACCCATAATGGGTTTGACTGGTTAGCCATCGAGTATGCGATTCAGGCTAATATTACGACAGATCGAAAGCTGGGTGCCAGTACGATTTCCATGCAAACCGCTCGCAATGTATTCCTGTGGCAAACCAGAACTTGGTTAAGGAAGCTACTGGAAAGTTATTTCACTGTATTGATTGAATTTTTTTGGAGTAAGCAGAGGATTCTTGAAGTCTATTTGAATGTGATTGAATGGGGAGATGGCATATTTGGATGCGAACAGGCGGCACAGACTTATTTCCAGCATTCATCGAAAATTCTTTCGCCGGTAGAGTCGGCATGGATGGCGGCTGTCTTGCCCAGTCCCCGGCACTGGACACGTAGACCCACCCCCGCCCATGTGCAGGCCCGGCAAGTCAAGATTCTGGATACCTTACCGCATATACGAGTGCATATTAAATGATTAAGATTCAGATATCCAAAACGCTACAAGGCAAAATCCGAAAAGGATATCCTTGGGTTTTTAATTATCAGATTCAAAACCGAATTCCCGATGGAAGTCGGGAAAACCTGGGCGTGATTTATGATCACAATAACCGTTTTCTGGCGATGGGTTTATGGGACCCTTATTCGGACCTTTGTTTTAGGGTGTTGAACCTGGGTAAACCGAGGGAAATTAACGGATACTTTTTTCTGGAACGCTTGCAGTCAGCAATAAAAATCAGGCAAAAACTGGAAACCCAGGGAACAACAGGCTATCGAGTCATTAATGGTGAAAGTGACGGATTCCCCGGGCTGGTGCTGGATCGTTATGAAGACACTCTGGTCTTGAAACTGTATACGACAAGCTGGTTTCCGTTTCTGGATGATCTCTGTGAATTATTTCAAAAAGAATTCAAGAGTCGGCAGGTGGTTTTGCGATTAGCCCGGAACGTTGGCAAATCATTGGAGTATGGTTCGACTTATCGGGATGGGCAGATTTTGTATGGGCAGGGGAGTTCGGGATGGGTGCAATTTAAGGAAAATGGGCTGAAGTTTGCGGCTGATGTTGTTGCAGGGCAGAAAACCGGGTTTTTCCTGGATCAAAGGGAGAATCGGTTAAAAATTGGAGAAATGGCCATAGGACGATCCGTATTGAATGTATTCAGTTATTCGGGCGGTTTCTCGGTTTACGCATTTGTCGGTGGGTGCAGGTCTGTGGTGGAGGTGGATTGCAACCCATTTGCCTTGGAGACATCATTGAGAAACATGAAATCAAATTTTCCTGAAAAATCATTTCCAGCGGAAAATTTTATCCAGAAGGAAGGAGACGCGTTTAAAATACTTGCACAATTAAAATCCGAAAAATGCTTTTTTGACCTGGTGATTCTAGATCCGCCGGCGTTTGCAAGAAAGAAGAAACATAAAACCCAGGCTCTGGAGGCTTATGCCAGGCTGGTGCAAGCGGGCGCGAGTGTAACGTCTGGGGTATTATTTGCGGCTTCCTGCTCGGTGCATGTGCCCACAAATGAATTTTACGATGCGGTTTATCTTGGAATTCGGTCTGCGGGGAAAAAATTTGAAGAGATTGCCAGAACAGGGCATGCTCAAGACCATCCGGCAATGTTCCCGGAAGCTTTTTATCTGAAATCCATCTATGTCAAGGTGGGCCTATAAGGCGAGAAATAAAAGGTGGTTAGGGAGGGGTGGCAGTATTGATCGGGCGCTGAAACGATATGGGTTAATACGTTTGAAAATGAATTGAGAGTCAGTTCACTACATTAGCATCGGCTGAAAAGAAAATCAAACTGTCCTTTTTATCTTCTTCTAGCTTTAGCTTTTTTCTTAGCTTTTTTCTTTGTTGCTTTTTTCTTAGC
>JAPKCW010000355.1:0-1600 GCA_028822815.1 Nitrospinaceae bacterium
TGGAAGGTAAAAAGAAAAGATGGTAGATCCCCGGTTGAAAGGTGTTGCTAAAGACTTCGTTTTCCAAAATGTGTAAGGTCCCATCTGGCGCGTGCACTATCCAATTGCTATCCGAGCCCGATGTGCTTTTGCGAAAGGGTTCTCCCACCAGCAAACTCTGCCGGAAAACACTATCCAGTCCCCTGGCAGAATACTGAGTCCAGCGCTGAATCCAGGGTAAAAAGGTCGGTTGAATCGGGAAATCGTTCCAATCTCTATCCAGCGAACTCAAAAATAGTACAATAATACCTTTTCCTACATTCGATTCGATCACCGCGGGATTCTGGTTTGAAAACCAGGTCCCTACTTTGAATATTCTATCTTCCCTTGCTTGGATGGTATACATGGAATAAAAATTGATTTCCCGCATCTCCGCAAGCTCTTTGGGAGAGAAGACCTTCATTACCGGGTGTGTGTTGTTTTTTAACAATAGATGCAAGGCCCCTTCCTTGACATGATATTGAGAGTCGAGTTTGATGGGTAAGAGGTTTCCTAAATGTTCGTTGAAATATTTTGGGTTTACCTGATCCCCCATTCCAAACAACAGGGCACCGCCATTTAAAACAAATTTTTCAAGCTCCAGTTCATAGCCTGGGGAAAGTTCACGTACGTTCGCCAGGATGACAACTGAAAAATCGGACAGGTTTCGCAATGGAAGTTCAGCAAGTGTGGAAATGGTAGGGTCGATATGCGACAAGGATACCGAAAAAGGATTCAGGGCCCGCTCAAGATAAAAGGATTCGCTTTGATGCGAAATGGTCTCTGGATCCCCATCGACCACCATGACCTTGATGTTCTGGCTGGGATGAAAAGAAAAATATCGGGAATTGTCTGTCGTTAGCGCGTCGTCCGAGATCTGCACTTTCCCATTAAGAGGTTGGTTTCTTCTTAAAGGATAAGAAAATTCATGGGCAAGGGTTTGCCCAGGCGGAATATCGAGGAGTTCTTCCTTCACGATCTTTCCTTCGAGAAAAAGGGAGAGTGGCTTTCTGCTCAAGGTGTTGGAAAAATTTCTGACCTCCGCTTTTACTCTTAGCAAACGACTTCGGGTGAGAAACTCCTGAGATATCTGGATACTTTTGACCATTCCCTTATTGTCACCAGACTGCAGGCTTGAAAAATTCACCACCTTAACCGGATAGGGTGCGGTGATTTTTGAAAACGCTTCTTCCTTCCAGCCATTTTTGTCGAGGTCGGTAAGCAAGAAAATTTGCTTTTTTTTCTGTTTCGCAGAATCAAGCAGGTTGATGGCCTGGTCCATAGCATCTCCGATTCGGGTTGTGCGGAAGGAGACAGACTGCGCTTTCAGTGTTTTTTCAAAAATAGTTTTATCTGAGGTCCAGTCCTTTTCGATGCGTGCCGGAGAAGATGCGAGGACCAGGCTATACTCGCTTTTTTCGGGGGCCTGCTTGGTCCCTTCAAAAACGAATTCCAGCGCATGGTCAAAAAGCGTTCTCTTACCGGCCTGCACTCCCATGCGGTAGGAGTCGTCCAGAACAAACACGATGGAAGCGGGCCGAAGAAATGCCTCCGATTGCCTGAACGAACAACACGGATCTGC
>JAPKCW010000100.1:0-7314 GCA_028822815.1 Nitrospinaceae bacterium
CTAGCAAGGGCCATCAAGCCACCTAGTCCTCTTACTCACCAGATAGAGTTGCGGCTCATTGAGTCCAGCGTCACGCTGGCGGAAGAAAACGCCTTATTTTCTTCTCAATCAAGTAAAATTAATTGCAGTGAAATCCTATTTATAAATAGGAGTTTTTTATCATGATAAAAATCGGCATTGCCGGAGCCAGTGGATACACCGGGCTGGAATTGATTCGCCTGCTTGTCGGGCACCCAGGTGTAGAGCTAACGGTTTTGACTTCCGAAACCTTTCAAGGTCAAAACATAGCTGAAGTTTTTCCATCTTTGAATGGAATCGTTGACCTCGAACTTCGGCCTCTGGACAATAACATCGCTAAAGATTGCCAAGTTTTGTTCCTGGCCTTACCTCATACTATGGCCATGTCCAAACTTCCTGATTATTTGCAGTCCGACTGTAAAATCATCGACCTGAGCGCGGACTATCGGCTGAAGGACCCTAAAGCCTACACGGACTGGTATTCGGTCACCCATACCAACCCGGAGCTTCTCGAGAAGGCGGTATATGGTTTACCGGAGTTGCATCGGCAGGCTATCCAGTCAGCACAGCTTGTTGCCAATCCGGGTTGTTACCCCACCAGTGTGGTTCTGGCTCTGGCGCCGCTTCTTAAGACCGATTGGGTGGACCTCGGTTCTATAATTTCCGACAGCAAGTCCGGCGTTTCCGGCGCGGGACGCAAACCTTCTTTGACCAGCCATTTTGCCGAGGTCAATGAAGGCATCAGCCCCTATGGCCTGGCCGATCACCGACACACTCCTGAAATGGAGCAGGAACTTTCTGCCCTGGCGGGCAAGTCTGTACGCCTCACATTTTCACCGCATCTGGTTCCCATGACCCGGGGAATGTTGAGCACGGTTTATATCAACTTGAACCAGGCCATCACCGATGAAAAACTGGTAGAACACTATCGCAGTTTTTATAAAGGGGAAAATTTTATACGCGTGTTGAATCCGGGCAAGTTCGCCAGCAGTCATCATGTATTGTCTTCCAATTTTTGCGATATTGGCCTTAAGGTCGATTCGCGCAACCAGCGCCTGATCATCACCAGCGCATTGGACAACTTAATCAAAGGGGCCTCGGGGCAGGCCGTCCAGAACATGAACATCATGCTGGGCCTGGATGAAAAGACCGGTCTCATGGCTCCGGCAATTTTTCCTTAACTATCATGAAAATATTAAAAAATCGCAACCCGGCTGTTCCGGGTTTCAAAGCTGTTGGACTTTCCTGTGGTATCAAAGCTGGCAATGTGAAAGACCTGACACTCATTGTTTCTGATGTTCCAGCTATTGCAGTCGGAGTATTCTCTAAAAACCGAATCGTATCTCCTACTGTCATCTGGAGCCGCCGTGCGCTGGCTAAATCCAAAAGTTGTTGCCGTGCTATTGTCGTTAATAGTGGAAACGCCAACTCGGTAGTCGGTCCCAAAGGATTTAAAGACTGTGATCTGATCACCAAAAAAGTTGCAGAAGAATTGTCCATTCCGCAAAATGAAGTCCTCATCGCGGCCACTGGAGTGATTGGCGTTCCTCTACCCTCAGAAAAAATTATTAGTGCCACGCCTCAACTGGTTGCGAAACTGGGACGGACTCAAAAAAACTGGGCCGATGCATCAGAAGCTATCATGACCACTGATCTGGTATCAAAATCTGATAAAACCAGTTTCAACTTAAAAGGACACACCATCACAATAGGAGGGATGTGCAAAGGGTCTGGTATGATTCATCCCAATATGGCAACCATGCTAGGGTTTTTATGCACCGATGCCGTGATCGACTCTAAAACTCTAAAGATGGCCCTGAAAGAGGCCACCGATCGTTCCTTCAATCGCATCACCGTTGACGGGGATAATAGCACCAATGATTGTGTCCTCATCCTTGCCAACGGCGTGGCAAAAAATCCTTCAATCAAATCCAACACACCAGGTTACCGGGAATTTTTAAAAGCTTTGACAGCACTGTGCAAAAACCTGGCATCCAAAATTATTCTGGATGGAGAGGGCGCAACCAAGTTTGTCACCGTTCGCGTTCAGGGAGGAAAAACTCGCAAACAGGCATACCTTATAGCCAATTCCGTCGCCACCTCATCGCTGGTCAAAACCGCATTGTTTGGGGAAGACCCCAACTGGGGGCGGATTTATTGTGCGGTGGGAAATGCCGGAGCACCCTTTGACCCTGACAAGGTGGATATATTATTAAACAAAAACCTGCTTTTGAAAAACGGTGGCCCTACAAATCTATCTCCCAAAAAACTGGTCAAGGCGATGCAACAACATGAAATTAATATAACCATTGACCTGCATTGTGGAAAAGAATGGGAAGAAGTTTTGACCTGCGACCTTTCTTATGATTACGTTAAAATCAATGCGGAATACACTACATAGCGCGGAGTACCTCCGCTGGTAAATTGCAATGTCTTTAACTTGCCTCCAATCGGCTACTCGGCCTCACAATCTATTGTTAGCTGGCCCCACGCCGAGTGGCGCAATATACGGGCTAGATACCAACTCCATTCTGTATTAAAATTGACCTGTATTTTACTCCTGATGATATCTTTGTCGATGACGGTTTATAAATAAAGTATGGCCTTGCTAACGATTAAAAACTGCCTGGACCCTGTTTTAAGGAAAACGTGCCTGCCCATTGAGAATATTGACGGGGCACTGGTCATCCTTGCGGAAAATATGGTGGAAACCATCCTCGCCGCTCCGGGAGTTGGGCTTGCCGCCAACCAGATCGGTTTGCCGTGGCGCATGTTTGTGATCAACATTGGTGTCGAAACCGACAAGGAAAACCTGGTTACCGTGATCAATCCGGAAATCACCGCTATGGAAGGCAGTGAGCTTGGGGAAGAGGGTTGCTTGAGCATCCCCGATGTGATGGCGGAAGTTAGCCGGGCCAGCCAGATTGAAATCAAGGGCTACGATCTGGATGGAAACGAAATCCACTATGAAGCCAAGGGATACCTGGCACGAGCCTTTCAACATGAGATGGATCATTTGAACGGAATTCTATTTTGGGATAACCTGGCAAAAATGAAGCGCGATATCCTTAAACGAAAATTTAAAAAGAAAATTAAAGAGCAGGATGCATGAATATTGTGTTTATGGGAACACCAGAATTTGCGCTTCCTACGCTGAAAGCCCTGCACCATTCTTCGCATTCCATACTCTCGGTCATCACCCAGCCCGACAGGCCGAAGGGCCGGGGACTGAAACTTCTTGTTTCCCCAATTAAACAGGTTGCGTTGGACTTAAACATTCCCATACTCCAACCTGAAACAGTTAATGCTCCGGAGTTCATCGATTCATTGATTTCAAATCGGCCGGACACTATTATCGTAGTCGCTTTCGGGCAAATATTGAGTGAATCCTTTCTTAAAATTCCCAAACAGTTCTGCATCAACCTGCATTCCTCCCTTTTGCCTAAATATCGGGGAGCGGCTCCCATTAATCGGTCTATTCTTAACGGGGATACCCGAACCGGAGTCACCACTATGATTATGGATAAGGGCATGGATACAGGGGATATTCTGCTCATGAAAGAAACACCTATTCATGAGACCGATAACGCACAAACTTTGCACGACACCTTGTCGGAAATGGGAGGAGCACTGGTACTTGAAACCCTCAAAAGGCTTGAAGAAAATACGCTACTGCCCACCCCGCAGGATCACGGTCATGCAACGTATGCTCCTAAATTGAAAAAAGAAGAAGGTCTGGTTAAATGGGAACAGTCTGCCACCACTCTTTGGAATCAGGTTCGGGGCCTCACTCCATGGCCAGGAACCTACACCTTGTTAAACAAAAAACGCTTACGAATATTAAAAGCCCATACAACAGAAGGGGCTCCCAAAGATAGTCCCGGACAGGTTGCGCGGGTTACTGATGCCGGAATTGAAGTAGGCACCGGGCGGGGCAGACTGGTCATCACCGAACTTCAACCGGAAGGTAAAAAAAGCATGTCGGCCAAAAGTTTCCTGGCTGGCTATAAAATTGAACGGGGAATCCTGTTTGATCCAATTTCAATTCAATCATGAGGTAAGTATGCCAAGAACATTAGTCACGGGAGGCGCGGGTTTTCTGGGTTCGCATTTATGCGAATACCTTCTGAATAAAGGCCATGAAGTGGTCTGCATGGATAATCTTATCACCGGCTCCAAAGATAATATCTCCGGCATCAAAAGTGAAAAGTTTCAATTTGTCGAGCACAACGTTTCCGAGTTTATCGCTCTGGAAGGCGAGTTGGATTATATTCTGCATTTCGCGTCCCCTGCAAGCCCAATTGACTATTTGGAGCTTCCCATTCAGACGCTTAAAGTCGGTGCGTTGGGAACTCATAATGCCTTGGGCCTGGCGAAAGCAAAAAAAGCCGTTTTTTTTCTTGCCTCCACCTCTGAAGTTTATGGCGACCCTTTGATTCATCCGCAACCAGAAGACTATTGGGGAAACGTGAACCCCATTGGCCCGCGTGGTGTCTATGACGAAGCCAAACGATTTGCCGAAGCCATCACCATGGCCTATCACAGGGCACATGGGATCAACACCAAGATCATCCGCATTTTTAATACCTATGGACCACGCATGAGGATCAATGACGGTCGGGCCATCCCCAATTTTTTAAAACAGGCTCTCACAGGAGAGGATTTAACGATCTACGGAGATGGCTCACAGACACGAAGCTTCTGTTACGTATCGGATCTCGTTGAGGGTATCTACCGCCTTTTAACTTCAGATCAGAATTATCCCATAAACATTGGCAACCCCAATGAAATGACGATTAGGGAAATGGCCGATAAAATTTTGCAAGCTACGAACAGCAAGAGTAAAATTATCCATGTTCCCTTGCCAGAAGATGATCCTAAAGTCCGGCAACCTGATATCACCCGCGCAAAAAAATATTTAAACTGGGGACCTGTAGTCGGATTAGACGAGGGCCTGCAATCGACCCTGAAATATTTTAAGGAACAACTGCAAACCTGAAACTCTGAGACGTTGGCATGCCGAGAAAAAATTCATCTGCCATAAAATACTGGCCGGAAGATGAGCGTCCACGCGAAAGATTGATCAAATATGGAAGCAATGCCTTGTCTGATGCGCACCTGCTGGGAATCCTCATCGGGTCTGGGGATCGGCGCGCAAAAAAAATGCAGTAGACTTAAGCCGGGACCTGCTTAACGAGTTTGGCACTCTGGAAAATCTGGATCAGGCAACGGTGACCGAAATGTGCCAGGTAAAAGGCATTGGCCCGGCCAAGGCAGCACAAATCAGAGCCGCACTGGAAATGGGAAAGCGCATGGCTTCAAAGCCTATAAGCATAAAAATCAAATTGAAGTCCAACCGGGCTTTTGTGGAACAGTTTTCCCCTTTTCTGAAAAACCTGAAAAAAGAAGTTGTAAAAATAGTGCTCTTGGATCCCAAATTGCAATATATTAAGGACCTGACTATTTCGGAAGGAAGTTTGAATGCCAGCATTGTTCATCCGAGGGAAGTCATGATTCCTGCAATCCGGGAATCCGCGGCATCCTTTGCCTTAATCCATAATCACCCGAGCGGAGATCCCACTCCCAGCCAACAGGACTTTGAAATTACCCACCGACTCAACAAAACCGGGAAAATTGTAGGGATTCATATGGTCGATCATATTATCATCGGAGGCAATGGGTTTTTTAGTTTTGCCGACGAAGGCTTGCTGTAGAATAGATTTTCTATAAAATCTTTTTTGATTATTTTTTTTTTCTAAATGGTAACCTATGCAACGTATTAAAGATTCTCTTTATTCCAGTGCCGATTTGAAAAGGACCGTCGCCGATACCCTTTCAGGAGACATTCTGGAAGCCGCAAACCGCATCAAGGCCTGCCTGCAAAAAGGCGGGAAACTAATATTAATGGGTAACGGGGGAAGCGCGGGCGACTCTCAGCATATCGCTGCGGAATTGATCGGAAGATTCAAGAAAGAACGCAAGGCCATTCCCGCAATCGCTCTCACCGTCGACACCTCTTCATTAACAGCACTGGGAAACGATTATGGTTTTGAAACAATTTTTGAAAGACAACTCGAAGCCCTGGCCCAGAAAAACGATGCTGTAATTGGGATCAGCACCAGCGGCAACTCGGAAAATGTTGTTCGGGCCTTAAAAAAAGCCAATGCCCTCGGTGCAGAGACCATTGGACTGGTCGGCAATGATGGCGGTAAAATAAAAGAGGTCGCAAATTTATCTATCGTAATTCCTTCAAACGACACAGCCAGAATCCAGGAAGTTCATATAACCATCGGGCATATAATTTGTGAACTTATTGAAGAAGACTTGTAAATGAAAGAAAAGTTTAAACATTTTTTCAACAGCAATAATCGGCCAAAAATTCTCGTTGTCGGCGATTTGATACTAGACGAATATATCTGGGGAGGGGTGAATCGTATCTCTCCAGAAGCTCCTGTCCCCATTCTGGAAACCCGCTCCGAAAATCTGGCTTTGGGAGGAGCCGCCAATGTCGCCAATAACCTTGTTGCCCTCGGTTGCGAAGTCCATCTTTGCGGTGCTATTGGACAGGATGAAAAAGGCGATAAACTTTTACAAACCATCCATGACCGGTCTATTCAAACCGAAGGAATTTTCCGGTTCGTTCATCGCCCCACAACTTCCAAAATGAGGATCATCGCCCATAACCAGCAGATTTTGAGGATTGATAAGGAAGACAACCGTCCCATCACTGAAGAAACTGAAAAAAAGTTGATTCAGTATATCAACCAGATTATTCCCGGAATGGATGGGGTTATTTGCTCCGATTACCAGAAAGGCATTCTGACCGAAAAAATTATTAAAACCATTATGCACCGGGCTCAGAAATCCAAAAAATCTGTCATCGTCGATCCCAAAAGCTCGGATTTCTCTCTCTATAAAGGTGCCAACGTCATCACCCCCAATGAAAGAGAGGTAGCACGCTCGGTTCCTATCAAGATCAAGAACAACGAAGACCTGGGCCGGGCCGCCGAATACCTTTTGAACCTGACGCGAGCACAGGCCATCCTCATTACACGTGGGAAAGACGGCATGTCACTATATCAAAGCAAAGAGGAACTCGTATCCATTCCCACCGTGGCTAAGGAAGTTTTTGATGTTACCGGTGCCGGAGATACAGTCATCAGCGTCTTCAGCATGGCGGTGTTTTCGGGTTTCAGTCATTACGAATCCGCATGGCTTTCAAATATGGCCGCCAGCGTTGTTGTCGGCAAAGTGGGAACCGCAGTGATAACCCTGGAAGAAATCAATGAATTTCTG
>JAPKCW010000356.1:0-1587 GCA_028822815.1 Nitrospinaceae bacterium
CTAAATGGCAACCATGACATCCCAGTTTGATAAAGAGCCTTTTTCCCTTTGACAGGAGCGGAGCGCCTTTCAAATTGACCACTTCAGCATGACAATTTCTACAGGTTGCCTGTAGGAAGTTGCCATGAAGCATGGGTTCATTGACTTCAACGGTCTGATCCATTTCATGGTGAGAGCCATGAGCATGCTCAGCCGGGGCTGTGACCGTTCCCTGCCCCAAGTGGCACCAGGTACACCCTGTCCTTCCAGGGGGATGCTTTTCAATCAGGATTTCAAGGTTAGGATGGCTTTTTAAAGGTTGTTCAAAGTCTTTGTAATGTTCGTCCTGGTACGCAATATGGCAAGTCATACACCGGTCTACCCGGTAAATAATTTCTTTAAAGGCATTTTGCCCAAATCCCGGAATGACGGTTTGAAGAATTTCTGCAGGTTTCCAGAAAAAAGGAAACGGCTTGTAATAGTCCATTGTCAATTCAAACTTACTTCGTTCCATGGTCAGCTTGGCCAGTTCTTTTTCCAGTTTGATCTTGTCGGCCTTGACTTCTAACAGCCTGTTTTCTGCTTCCTGCAATATTGCCTGTTTTTCCACGATGATCGGATCATAAGCTTTGACATCGCCCTGCTTGGAACGAAGGGAAGCCAACTCCACATCAAAGTTTTGCCCCTCATGCAGGGCTTTTTTATACCAGTAATAAGCTTCATCAACATGGCTGCCGGCAAACTTTTTCATTTCTTTCTGCTCATCAACCGCAACCTGCTTAAGTCGTACCTCCTCAACCAACTCCTCATAGGAATCCAAGGCATCCAGCTTGCTCTCATTCTGGATCAGGCTTTGTCTAATCTGCTCCTCAGCCTCCTCAATTTCAGTGTTGATACTTTTCCAATTGGCTTCCGCTACGGCAAATTGCTCCTTGAAATATTGATCCTGATAAACCTTGTACCCCCTGCGCGTGTATTCATCATCCCAGAACGCCCAAACCGTGACAAAAAGCGTTAGCCCTGAAACCAGAAAAAAGAGGAAGCTGTACGAGGTGTGCTCGTCAAATTCCCCTTCTTTGTAATCTTTTTTTTGTTCTTCTTCAGCCAATTTATTTCCCGATCTTGAAGTAGCTTAGATGCCCTAAATATTAAACCAGGGTGTCACCCATACATACTTGATATTAAAACCCAGCCTGAGAACAATTTTGATGACAATGCCCATCATGATAAGAAAAAGTTCGATTTTCAGGAACATTCTCAAGAAGCCAACACTCTTGAGCGCCTTCCGTTCCATGAAAAAATAGATCGCGGTGCCCACCGCAAAATATCCAATTATCACCGCGCCACCGAACAACATGGCCCCATTGTAGGTTCGCACCCCAAACGCATAAGGAAGATCCACACTGACCAAGGCCACAACCTTATGCGGATCCCAATACTGCCAGGGCATGAACAGGTTCCAACCCGGCCCTCGCAGGAACACCCCCATAATGATCAAAGCAATCCAGAGCACCAGAAAACCAAAGGAGTAAACCCATATCGCCGTTTTTCTTTAATGATATGGGTAATATCCGTTCCCTTTGGGATTCAAAACCAGATATGGAATCA
>JAPKCW010000357.1:0-1586 GCA_028822815.1 Nitrospinaceae bacterium
TGCCACCCGTTTTGGAACCGCCCATTACGAAGCCTGGATGGCTGGGATCGAACAGTCCCGGCAAAGTTTTGCCCGTCTCATCAACGCCGGAACGGATGAGGTGGCTTTCGTCAAAAACACTTCCGAAGGTCTTGCCATTGTTGCTAACGGATTGGATTGGAAGTCGGGCGATAATGTGGTCATCCCCGACATCGAGTTTCCTGCAAATGTTTATCCCTGGTGGAACCTGAAACGCCTGGGAGTCGAAACCCGCATGGTGCATGCTGTCGAAGGGCGGGTGCTGTTTGACGATCTGGTTGAACAGGTGGATGCGCGGACGCGACTCATTTCTATCAGTTCTGTGGAATGCAACAGCGGGTTCCGCTCTGATCTCAACCGCATCGGCGCGTTCTGCAAGGAAAAGGGCATCCTGTTTTGCGTTGACGCCATTCAAAGCCTGGGACTCCTGCCGATGGATGTGAAACGCGACCATATCGATTTTCTCTCTGCGGATGGGCATAAGTGGATGCTCAGTGTCGAGGGACTTGGCGGATTCTATATTTCAAGAGATGTTCTGGAAAAGGTGTATCCGGTAACGGTGGGATGGGGAAACATGGTCAACGCGGCAGACTTCATGAATTATGAATTTGCTTTCAGGCCGGGCGCGCAACGTTTCGAAGAAGGTTCGCCCAATACGATGAGTATCCACGCGTTCGGTGCCGCGCTGGACCTGCTACTGGAAACAGGAATTAGAAATATAGAACAGCGGGTGATGGCCCTGGGCGATACGATTCTTGAACAACTTCAAAGGCGCGGACTGAAAATAGTCAGCTCCACCCGAGCGGAGGAGCGCTCCGGCAATATTGCTTTTATCATGAATCAGGACATCAGCCGTCTTGATGGATGGATGGCGGAGAACAAGGTCAAACTCACCGTTCGCGATGGTCTTGTCCGCCTCTCCCCGCATTTTTATAACAGCGAAGAGGAAATCCTAAGGTTCTTCGATCTGCTGGATAGATTTTAAAAGGAAAATGGTTCCTAAAATTCCGGGCGTGGGTTTACCCTGCAGTGGCTCGGGTAATAAAATTTTTCAGTTTTTCTTTTTTCTGGATTAGCTGGGCGAGCTTTAAAGCGTCTTCTTTATTTTTAAATTTATCCACTTGTACCCGGTAAATTTTTTTGTTGTTACGGGTCACGAAAGCGTTATAGCCTTTTTTTACCAGTTTGCTCAAAAGATTTTGAGCGTAGGCTTTGGTTTTGTAAGCCCCCACCTGTACGGTATAGAAAGCCGCCGATCCTATGGGATCATTTTTAATATTTTTTTCTGGTTTAACTATTTCGCGTGGCGGTTTTCCATGATTCTCAATATGGATTGGAGTGGCCAGGGTCGCTTTAAACGTGTTCAAGGGTGTGGGAGTCGCGACTTTTTGCTCTTTAGGTTCAGGAACAGTTGCAAGCGGTGCCATTTCTGTTTCTACGGCCAGGACTTTGTGAACCATCGATCGTACCTTGTTCTGAACCCCCCCCACCGCTACGGGTGTGGGAGGTAAGAGATCGTTGTTCAGGGTCAGCGTTTCTTTTCTGGTCTCCTGAGGGGTTTCACCTTG
>JAPKCW010000358.1:0-1584 GCA_028822815.1 Nitrospinaceae bacterium
CCACCATCAGTTGAAGACCGATGTCAATGAGCTGGATGCCGACACTCGCGAAAAATTACTACAAATTCAGCATCGGGCCCTGGAGTCCTCGTTGGAGACGAAAAGTGATTTTCCTACATGGATTTCCATACCTTTAATGTGTTTCATCACTGCATTAATTTTTATTGCGCTAATCTATGTGAAATCCAACTCTGGACCGCAAACCGATAACAGTCCGGAAGATTTGGAAATTCTGATGGCCAATGACCCGATTGAGTTTTATGAAAACCTGGAATTCCTGCAGAAATGGAAAGATCCTAAAAGTGAAAAAAAAGACAATTAATTTATTACCGCTTCTTTTTCTAATCGTACTGATAATTGCCGCAAGCCCCAGCATGGGGCAGGATCAGAAAAACAGCATAAAATGGGATGAACTGCGCTCCGGGGAAAAACAAATCCTGGCTCCCCTGCAAGATAAATGGGATAAACTTTCACCGGCAAAACAAAACCGTCTGAAAAATGGTGTCATGAAATGGAACGCTATGAGTCCGGAACAACAAAAAACCTTCAAGCAAAAACTCCAAACCTGGAAACAAAAAACTACTGATGAAAAAGTTAAAATCCGCAACCAGTTTGAACGATTTCAAAACCTGCCTGAGACGGAAAAGCAATCACTACGTAATGCCTATAAAGATTTTAAAAATCTTCCGCCAGAAAAACAGACCAGCCTGATGCTGGACCCAACTAGCAAAGGCTCTATTGAGCCAAGATAATTTTTTCTCGCCAGATAGAGCTATTGCAATTTACCACCGGACGAGGCCCGGCCACGGGTAGTGGGCGGAGAACCTCCGCAGGTAAATGACATATATTATCTTGCGCTCAATCGTGTTGAAGGCTTTATGGGTAATTGCTATCTGCTTCCACGGCTAGTGGCGCATCGGAAACCGACATAATGAAATTTGTGGATGGGAAGACTGGGTATACTGTGGGAGGATTTTAAGCTTCCAACTCCATTTCTCCATGATCCTCCCCGGACCACCTTCCCACTTTGCTCATGATCACTTTGGGTCCACTCCCAGACATTGCCTGCCATATCATAGAGTCCCCATGAATTCGGCTCTTTCTTACCCACAACATGGGTCTGCTTGTCAGCATTCCCCTTGTGCCAGGCGTAGCGGTCCGGATGGTTTTCTCCCCAATAATAAGAAGATGCTGTTCCTGCACGGATAGCCCTTTCCCATTCCTGTTCCGTAGGCAACCGTTTTCCGACCTTGTCACAAAAGGCAACAGCTAGGTTCCAGGTCACCTTTTCAACAGGCCGGTCCTGCCCCCGAAAAAAAGAGGGATTGGCATGCATGACCTTGAAATATTCCGCCTGCGTCACTTCATATCGATCTATATAGAACCCATCCGTCCCGACTGCACGGGATTCATCGGGAGCAATATATACCATGTCAGAGGTATTGGCCCCTTCACTTGTCACCGCATTTAAAACCAAAGCTAGGCAAACTAATGTTAAATAATATTTTCGAAACAGGTTCACAATATCTAGCGTTTTATACCTCTTCTATCAATCGGGATATCGACTCCTTTTCCGCAATAAGG
>JAPKCW010000359.1:0-1581 GCA_028822815.1 Nitrospinaceae bacterium
AACGGGCCAACGCGGCCCAGTCCAAAGCCTGCGTCCTCACCTCTTCCGCCGCCGATCCGGCGATGGACGACACCAATACCCTGACAGCCGGCCTCATCGAAAAAAACTGGCCGCAAGTCGTCACAGTCATGACCTGTAGCCGTGCTGAAACCCTGAACAACCTCAGCACCTTCGGCATCGATGGTGGCATCAGCACCACCGATTTGCAAATGGGACTTTTGGTGCAGGAATTGGAAGACCCCGGCTTGTATCAAGTTTACAGAGAGTTGTCCTCCAATGCCGGCGGCAACCAGATTTATATCAGCCATTCGGCCGTGGGATCCTGGGATGGACATGACCGGGAATTCAGTATCGGAAGTTTAAAGATCGCTACTATTCAGCTCAAACTTCCAGTCGAGGTTTTAGGCCTCCAAAGTAAAAATGGCGGAAAGCTGAGTCTCAATCCTGAAAACAGCCTGATACTAACTGCCACCGACCATATCGTTTATATGGCCAGGAAGCGTTTCGACTGGCTAAAAAACAGCGGTCCGGTTTTGCAACATATTGCCAATATGCCTCAATAAAGGAGTATAATGGCGGTATGAAAAAGTTCTCCGATATTTACAAGAAACCGTTTTTTGCCTGCATCTTCTGCGTGATTTATACCGCCCTCTCCTTTGGACTTGTCCTGTTCGGCAATTGAGCCTTTAAAACAAGTTTAAGGACACCTCTGAAAATCAAAGCCTGGTATTGAAGGAAAAACTGACAAGGTAAGGAATCTGAAATCAGCCAAGCATTCGCCCGGCGAGGGGCCATCGAATGACATCTTGGTTTTGTGCCTTATTTCTGACCGGGTAGTGAAAAATCTAAATTTTCAAAAGGGTTTTTACCTTGGCCTCAAAACTGCTCTTTTGCAAGGGTTTGACGATGTAGTCGCGAATTCCTAATTTCATCGCTTCGATCACTTTTTCTTTTGAATCTTCCACAGTCACCATCAGAAAGGGTATGTCTTTTAATGTTTCTTCTTTTTTAACAGCTTTATAAAATTCCAGCCCCTCCATCACCGGCATATGCCAGTCGGAAATGATCAAATCGGCTTTTTGAGTCTTGAGTTTTTCCAGAGCGATCTGACCATTTGTTGATGCAACTATTTTATTGAGCCCCATCTTTTTCAGCATTTCAAGAGTCATCGTCCGGGAAACCCTTTCATCCTCAACCACACAAACCGTATAATTCATATAATCCTCCATCTCCCCTTAGAGTTTAATGAATCCAGCGGACCCACTTCAATTTACAAAAATGGATTGTACCATTTTTTTGCGGAGTTTATTTTTTGAGCTGGCTTGACAACCTCTAAAACAAATTTTATTCATACTACAGGATAAGCAATATCCTCTCGGCCGAGAGACATGACATTATCAGCCTCTTTTAAAAGGAGAACATCATGAATCTCGTTACATTCAATCCAGAGCAGGCATTTGACAGTTTTTTCGATAGCGACCGGTTTTTCGGTTTCCCTCGAGCAAACCTGTTTCACGATCACCCAACGGTTCTGCCGAAAGTCAATGTGATAGAAAAAGACGAAGCGTTTCATATTGAAGC
>JAPKCW010000360.1:0-1573 GCA_028822815.1 Nitrospinaceae bacterium
GCCAAATGGATGATTTTGGTAATCAAAGGATGGTCATTCGCTTTTTTAGGTCGGTGATGATAATACACCGGTTCATAGAGTAATGAGGGCCGACCCCAGCCTTTCAGCAATCCCCCACCGATTTTGGCATGGCTGGCGCCAAAAATTTCCCGCTCGACATCGAATAAATTTTCTTTTTTATTTTTGCAACGCGCTAATACTTTTTCCGCCTCATCCGGAAAATTAAGGTTCCCAAAATTGTTTCTAGCCCTTATTGGGGGTTTTTAGAATTAAACCCCTCTCCAGTGCTATAATAGCCTATCAGGTAGGCTAATTGACAAATCCCTTCTGTCAAAAGCGGAAACATTATGAATTCTTCAGAAAACTTCAACCAACTTCCGGTGACACTTCTTGCCGGTTTTCTGGGTTCCGGAAAAACTACACTCCTAAATTATATTCTAAAACAAAATCATGAAAAACGAATCGCGGTAATCGAAAATGAATTTGGAGAAATAGGCATTGATTCTGAATTTATTATCGGAGCTGATGAGGATATATTTGAAATGAGCAACGGTTGCATATGTTGCTCCATCCGCGGCGATCTGATTGAAACCTTAAACCGGCTTTTAGAGCGACAGCAAAAATTTGATTATATTTTAATTGAAAGCACCGGTCTTGCCAGTTCCGGCCCGATCGCCCAAGCCTTTCTGATTGAAGACGAAATTTCCAAATCCTTATTCCTGGATGGAATTGTTACTCTGGTTGATGCAAAACATATCTCGAACAACTTGAATGAGCAAGAAGTCATCTGGGAACAAATCGCTTTTGCCAACGTGATTCTTTTGAACAAGGCTGACCTGGTAACCGAGGCAGAAATGGAAAAGCTGGAGCAACAGATGTATCAGATTAATCCCACAGCAAAAGTCTGCACAACCACCAACGCGGTAATTGATTTGGATCAAATTTTAGGTATTGGTGGATTTGATTTAAAAACCGCATTGGAGACTATCACCTTCGACACGCACCGCCACGAAACTGACGAGACAATTTCTTCGGTCTCGCTGTCTTTTCCGGGTCATGTCGACCCGGCCCGTTTGAACTTGTGGCTCCAAATGCTCCTGATTCAGGAGGGTATGAATGTCTTTAGGGCTAAGGGAATTTTGAATGTTGAAGGTTCTTCAGAGCGATACCTTTTTCAAAGTGTTTACATGATGTTTGAAGGCCAGTTCGATAAACCTTGGGGATCAATTGCTCCTCTTAACAAAATGGTGTTCATCGGCCAAAACTTGAATTCCCAGAGGCTGGAGGAAAGCCTGAAAAACTTTGCAGCTGTCTGATGGTTGCAATTGCCGGAAGCCCCAGTAACTTTTAAATTTATAAATATACTCATGGCAGAAGAAATCCAACCAAAACCTGGCGAGTCCCAAGAACTTGAACTCAGCGAAGCGGAGGTCAAGGAACTTAAACGCCTGGAAGCCAAGAAAAATGCCGAGCAAAAGAAGGTGCTCGACTCTAAGGACAACCTTTTTGGGGCAGTCTTAGCTGACTTGGAACTGGAAGGACTGGATTTGCATGACGCTAAAATGGCAAAAGC
>JAPKCW010000361.1:0-1572 GCA_028822815.1 Nitrospinaceae bacterium
TGCCAGATAAAACCGGGAGCTTTTTTTCATACTCCTGGAAACCAGGGTTCTTGGGCGTTGTCTTTAATCAAAACTATTTGAATCGTACTAGTGCTGGTTTGGGACGGTGTCAGAATGATTTTTAGATAACGTAAAATCAATATGCCATTGCACGGAAAGAAGCTCTGTGTGGGTAATTGTACCATCTCGATGTTCTGAAATTTGGTAACTACCTCTAATGCTGATATCGTCATCGAGCCACCATGTTTTTTCCATGCCTAATTCTTCGAAGTCTCTGTTTGTGTAAATAGGGTCTCCGTTTCTCGGAAGGAAGTGTCTGCTTCCGCCGCTCCAAACCCTGAAATAAAAATCAGTGTCCCAGTAGGTGGTGAACAATTTGAAGAGCAGGCCGCTATCTTTATTTGTGACGAAATTATCACTCGTCCCTGCGCTCCTGTCGTGGGAATTGATATAGTGAACAGTGAAACCGGTCTTTTGCGAGTTCCATTTTTTTATGTAGGGTTCTCTGGACTCCTTAAACCTGTTTTTTGAAAAGCTGTAGCCCATACCCAAAGCGTATGTGAAGTTGTTTTCTGCGGGACCCCCGGAGTTATTTTGCCCGCCAAGATGGACCCAGTAAACCTGAACATCGAACATAAAATTCCCTGGCATCCATTGCGTGTAATTTCCTAAAACAAACTTTTCCCTTCTAGTACTGGTTTCATTGAGCTCCCAGTCGAGCCAAAAATCCTGCCGGAGTTTTCGAGTGTCCGCTTGAATTTGGAATCCATGTTCTGCGAGATCGGTGAATTCCAAATCGTCATCAAAAATAGCATCCAGTAGAGGATGTTCCCGGTTCAGCGTTCCCGCTGTAAATCTCCAGCCTGGCAAGTAATCAATATGGAGCGAAATTACCGGCTCGCCTTCGCTGATTCCGTCATCCTGGCCAAAGGGCAGATCCATCAAACCGCCCAGTTCGATATTGATACCTTTTTTAATGTTGTATTGGAAAGCGGGTTTTAGGATGGTTCCGGTACGAGTTTCTCCAGATGGAATTCTGAAAGGAGCACGAACAGGGACAGGTTCACGTTCCAGGTTTTTAAAAAAGGTCTTGCTGTCCAACGTGAACTTCAAAGATTTGGAGAACGCCTGTCCTGGCTGGTGTCCCCAAAAGAAAAGGAGAGACAGCATTCCCAAAATAGAAAGTTTTAAAGGGTAAAGTCTGCTATCAGTCACAAATAAACCCTTCTAATGGGAATCTCTAGTTATTCGGTAATTTTCTCTACGGCAACTCGCAAAGCCGAAGTTTTAAACAGGTTTTTCCGTATCAGTTCTTATCGGAAGGATCAGGGTAATCCTTAACTCCCAATGAAACAATGGTTATTGCGTGAAATAGAGCGAATATAAGGTTCCTAGACGGACACCTAAGGTCGGTTTCAACAAACGGGTTTTCCCTGAAAATTAGTACGGATAAGGCGGGGCCCCGCACACCCCAATTACTTCATGGGTAGGCCGTGAGTCATCCGGTAATGCATATCAATCTTATACGTGTCTATTGTTTTGCCCGTTTCCGCATCACGGATTTCTACATAT
>JAPKCW010000101.1:0-7207 GCA_028822815.1 Nitrospinaceae bacterium
GTAAGAGGAAAATCTTTGATAACTCGATAGTTATTAAATCAATCTGAAAAACTTAAATTTAAGTTTTCCTGATTAAATATTGAAATTCGGCCACTTAGCGCGGGGAAAAGCTATCGGCCTCCATTGCTTAGCGAGATGGAATGCTTTTTGCTTCCCGGCGGGGCGGGGGCCATGCTATGGTTAATGCTTCTATTTGACCCGTTTAACTTTTTACAGGTTTTTAAAATGTCTCTACCGATTACAGCTTTTTTTGCCCTGGGCACAGGGATTGAACTTTATGGATTGAAATGGGTGAGCGATTCGATCAGCATTCTCAATACGGTTTCGTTGATCATGCTCACCTTTTTAGTCGGAATTGTTATCAGCCAGAGCTATGGCAAAGAGTCCTTTGAGAAAATGCAGAGGTACCTCAAGTCGCGGGAAGCCCCGAGTGACGAAGCCCTGAATGGCGCAGTGATGGGGGTGGCCGGCATGCTCCTCATCACTCCTGGTGCGGTGACGGATATAATTGGCATCCTTATCATGATTCCGATTACACGTGGAATGTTCAAACAAATAGCCTTGAATCTTTCTAAGAAAAGAATTGAATCGGGACAACCGTACTTTTTCTTCAAAGACCACTAGGCGTGGGGCCAATGTGCAGTAACTTTGGCTGGCTAGAAAAAGTTGTCTCGGCCCAAAGAGTCTTTGCCACCTGCAACCGGCGGCTCGCCGGTGCCTAATGGTATGAAGTATTTCCGCCCACCTCCGCGAAACCTCAGAGATGAATTGCTGGACCTGGATGAAGCGCCTTATGAAGAGGTGCGGGAAAGCCTCCAGGATGTTGCTACGGTCAACCGCTATTTGAGCGGATACCGGGTTTTGCTCCACCATGTGAAACCTTTTCTCAAAGCCCATAAGGCCAACCGTCCGTTTACGGTGCTGGACGCGGCCACAGGGTCTGCCGACCAACCGATAGCTCTCGTCAAACTGGCGCGCCGTCTGCGGGTGCCTATCCATATCACTGCAATTGATATCAACGCCAAGATGCTGAAATTTGCCCGGGAGGAAATTGCCCTTTTCCCCGAGATCCGGCTGGTGCAGTGCGATATTCTTTCATTACCTTTTCGGGAAGCGGGTTTCGATCTGGCGGTCAACTCCTTGTCCCTGCATCATTTCAGTTGGCAGAAGGCGGTAATGATTTTGCAGGCGATATATAAGGCAGGGCGGTTGGGCGTGGTGGTCAATGATCTGCACCGGAGCCGCATCGCGCATGCGGCCATATTCCTGTTGACGCGGATTTTTACCCGCAACCGGCTGACTCGTTTTGACGCACCTGTTTCGGTGATGAACGCCTTCACGCCGAAAGAGTTTCGCCAACTGGCCCACGAGGCGGAAATGGACCCTTTCGAAATCCACCGCCATTTTCCTTACCGGATTGCTTTAGTGGGACGTAAAGACGGACAATGAAAACTTTCGATATCATTGTCATTGGCGGTGGGCCGGCGGGGTGCGCCATGGCACTGGATCTCAATTGCCGTGGCTATGATGTTGCGCTTTGTGACCAGGCGAAATTCCCTCGTGACAAGGTGTGTGGGGAATTTATCAGTCCGGGAGCCGACCCTATCCTTGATAAGTTGGGTGTGCTTGCTTCCATCGAGGCATTGGCTCCCAAACGACTAAAAGGTGTGGCGATCTCTTCTTATGAAAGCGCCGAGTTGGAGATTGACTATCCTGCCTCTACGGAGACCGGCTCGAGGCCGAGCAGTTTGTCCGTACCCCGTTATCAATTGGATGCGCTATTTTTAAAGCAGGTTCAAAGCACTGGGGTGAAAGTTTTTGAACAACATAAGGTGACGGATTTTATTTTCGACAACGGTTGTGTTGCCGGGGTTCGTGGCTGGGATGAAAACAGAACTTCATTTTCCTTGAAGGCTAAACTGGTTGTGGATGCCGGGGGACGCAACGCAGTATCTTTAAAAAAATTTAGTTTAAAGCAAGAACCCAAAGGCAACGGCAAGATTGCTTTTTCCGCGCATTGGCAGGGTGTGCGATTGCCGGATGATTATTGTTATATGCATGTCAGTCGGCCGGGTTATACGGGAATTTCTTCTGTAGGAAACGGCCGGGCCAATGTGGTGCTGGTGGTGGACCGTTCTGCCCTTGATGGTGAGAGGGACGAAAGGGTCGAAAAGGTCGCAAAGCCGGAAACGTTTTATCATCATGTGCTGATGAAAAACTGCCGCCGCCGTGAAATGCTTCAGGACGCGGAACAGGTGGAAGCCGTGCGTTCGGTGGAATCTTTGGCATTCGCGGTCAAACCGGTTTCCTGTAGCGGATTGGTCCTGGTTGGGGATGCGATGGGTTTTATCGACCCGTTTACCGGAGAAGGTATCTACCTGTCGTTAAGAAGTTCGCAAATAGCGGCTGAGGTAATTCATGGTGGATTTCAAAGCTCGAATTTTTCCAGGAATGCTCTCTCCGTTTATGACAAAAGGAGGCAGGAAGAGTTTGGCGGCAAGTTTTTGTTGAGCCGGGTTCTTCAATGGTTGATTTATAATCGGCCTTTTTGCAACGGGGTGATGAAACGTCTCTCGACGAATCGAATTCTCGCCGAAACCCTGGCGGGCGTGATCGGAGATATCCTGCCTGCCAAGAAAGTGGTTTCCATGAAGTTTCTGTTGCGACTTCTCGCTAGCCACTAGGCGTGGGGCCAGCGTGCGACTGCTCTTTTTGGCAAACAACCATTTTCTCGACTTGATTTGGCCTTGCCGAGTTTACCCCTGCGGGGCACGAGGGCAAGTGAAGAGAGATATCACACCCTCCCACGGGAGTGGGTTAGCCATTAGTCGTGAGGATAGATTGAGCGGCATCCAGACCTTCTTTAGTATTCTCGATCAGGATTTCCAGTTCCTCGGAGTCGATGTCCAGCTTGTCGAGAACACCGTATTCCAGGGGTGCCGCGTCTTCCGACACAATGCCGTTGCTGAACTCGTTCTGGTTGGCGAGAAGGTGGGCGGAAGATTAGTGTATACTTTCGTGATATTGGCTTAAAATTTTCTCCATGCGGTCCTTCAGGCTCAATTTTAGTTTCTGGTATTTTTTATTTTCGATCTCTTGTTCGGGAGTGATGAGCTTCATTTTGTTGAATTCTTCAACTTTTATCTTGAGGGAAGAGTGTTCCTCATATAGCTCACAAAATTCTGAATTTTCCTGTCTGACTTTTTCAAGCAAAGCGGGATTAATGTCCATGCTTCACAACCTCCTGATTTAATATGTTGCTGTTTAATTCGGCTTCTGATTTTCTGACATAATGGATGGTCAGAGCATCTAGATCAAAACAGGGGCTTGCCCGGAACTGGTTGAAGGCAAGCTGAACAGCGCTGGCGGCAATTGTTTGGTTTTTGACCGGAGCCGGATCGATAAAGTTGTCTCCTAACCGTGAGGAAAGGAAATCTCTATAAGGCCCTACACCCCCACCCAAAAATATCGTAGGTTCCTGCGTCAGGTCACATAGTTCCTGAGGAGAAACTGCTCGATCTGGGGTTTCTCTAACTAATTTTTCACTCGTATATTTAAACCTCGCTGTATAGACCTCTTTCTTCCTGGCATCCAGAATTGGGGAAATCGGTTGGGAAACGGGTTTAACTAAATTTGCATATGCTTCCAGCGTGTTGATTCCCCAGAAAGGTTTTTCTGTGGCCAATACCAATCCTTTAATCAGGCTGACCCCCACTCGGAGTCCGGTAAAAGACCCGGGACCCGTTGTGACGCAGAACCCATCAACTTCCTCAAGCCCTCTGTCCAACTTCCCCAAAACTTCGTCCACCAAAACCAGAAGTTGGTCAGAAAACGTCGAAGAACCGACAGACTCGGCAATAATTTGTCCATCCTTTAATAGGGCCACACTTCCTTTAGGCGTGGAGGCATCAAGTCCCAGTAATATCATCGTTTCACAGTCGGAAAAGGAAGGTGGAATGGCAACGAGAGGAACATCGGACTACTCCTGAAAACTTAGTGTAAACATAGGGTATAGGTGGGGGAAAGTCAATGGAAAACCGGCTTTTCCCTGTCTCGGAATCGATAGGGGTTTTGCATTAAGATTCATGAGTTTAGGGGGACAGGTAAAAAACATAAAAGGGGCAGTATTCTTAACCTTTTGAAATAATTTAGCTTAATAAATTGTTATTTTTTTTCAAAAACTTCTATGAATATTTATTCAGTTGAGGAGGGAATTTTTGATTTATCCTTCAAGAATAGCAGAGTAATTCTTGTTCGTATTAGGATGAATGCTGTTTACATATTGAAAAATTTAGCTTTATTTGCTTGACAATCATTAGATTTAACTTTATCTTGAATTTCGATTGCAGGGTAAATCTTATTTTTTGGTTTATTTTGTAAGGAGGGGGAATACCAGAAAATAAGGCATTGTGGACTTTTTTTTTGGAGGCGAGGCGCGTTATGTTCTTTGAAGTCAGGATTTTCGACGCCGCAGGAGAGCTGAAAAAAGTGATATCCCCAAAAAGGTTAAGTAATCGATTTTGGAAGCATGGCGAACAGAATTTGATCGACTTTGGTGAAAAAGAAAACCGTTCCCAGGATTGGGACAACCAAAAAACTTCAAAAGACGAATATCAACTAGAGGATCGTTGATTGTAAATGTTTTAACCGATTTTGATTGAATAAAAAGGGTATGGAGCTTTATAAGCTCCGTGTCCTTTTTTTATGTTCTGTACTTTGGTGGTTTCGTCCATTTATTCTTTTCATCCTATTCTTATGGGGCCGATTCCCCTATAATTCTAATTTTTATGAATGAGCAGGTTTCTGCTGAATGACAAACTGAATTTATAGGTTCATTTATGTACATCACGTCTGCGGACCAGTTGAAGGTGTTTTGCGATAACCTGCAGTCTGCCGAAATTCTTGCGGTAGATACGGAGTTTGTCCGAGAAACGACTTATTTTCACCGTATCGGATTAATTCAGGTGGGCAGTGGGGAGCACTTTGCCGCGATTGATCCCATTTTGCTTTCTGATTTAACTCCGTTGCTGGAATTGTTGAAGGATCCTGCGAAAATAAAAATTTTTCATGCTGCGCGTCAGGACCTTGAAATCCTGGTACGTCTCTGTGGTCAGGTCATTCCTCCGGTGTTTGATACCCAAATTGCTGCCGCTCTGGTGGGATGGGGAGCGCAGATTTCTTTTGCGAAAATTGTGCATAAAGCGATAGGAAAAAAGATTCATAAATCTGAAACTTATACAGACTGGTGTCGCCGCCCTTTAAGTGAGAGCCAGATTGAATATGCTATTGACGATGTCCGTTATCTGGTGCCCGTATACAACAAGCTGATCGAACGATTAAAAAAGATGAATCGCCTGGATTGGGTTAAAGGGGAGGTTCTAAATTGGGAAGACCCTGAAACATTTGCTTTGCCAGACCCGCAGAAACGATTCATGAAAATTAAAAACCTGCGTAGCCTGAAACCCCGAAACCTGACGATACTCAAGGAACTTGTAGCTTGGCGGGAAGGAGAAGCTGTTAAACGGAATTGCCTGCCTAAAAATATCGTTAGGGATGAAACACTATTGGAAATAGCTCGCAAAATTCCGAGAGATTTAAAAACGATATCCGGATTTCGGGGTTTCCACCAAAGAGAGTTGGGTAAAAGTGGGGCAGCCATTTTGTCCGCGATTGAAAGAGCCATGGAAACCCCGGAAGGGGACCTTGTCATTCTTCCGGAAAATAATGGGCATACCACGACCCGGGGAGTTGAAGAATTGCTCTCGGCTTATGTACAGATTCGATGTGAAGAATTGAAAATTGAGCCAAGTGTTCTGGCAGACCGAAAGCAGATTCACAGTTTTGTGACTCACTTCGAACAAAAGCTGGATATGGAAGAACATTTCCTGTTTCAGGGGTGGCGGAAAGAATTTATAGGCTCTCCTATGCTTTCTTTGTTGAGCGGCAAGGTGGGACTCAAGATTGATTCTTCCGGTCAGGTCTGTTTGACGGAGACGTGAAAATAGTTTTTATGCAGGGTGCATCAGATCGTAGTGCGACTCTTTTTTTTCCAGGCTTTATATTCGCCCGATTGTCTCAGGTTATTTAGATCAGGATCGGTTTCCATTTGCTTGAATTGTTTATAGCCTTTTTCCACGGCTTTTTGCAGGGCTGACAGTCCGGGTCCCAGATTTTCCGTCAAAGAATAATAGCAGGCAAGGTTATAATCGATCAGTGGGTCCTCGGGAAATTTCTTTTGACCCGCCTGAAGCATTTCCAACGCTTTGTCGAACCTCTTGTATTTCATATAGGCAGTGCTCAGATTAATGATGGCCTGCTTGAATCCCTTGTGGTGATGAAGGGCTTTTTCGTAGCGGATGATGGCCTCGGGGAAATCGCCTTCCTTAAAAAACTTATTTCCTTCGTTGTAATGGAATATTCCCATTCGCCTTTCCCGTTCTTCTTGTGAAAGGTTGGCCCCTTCCTCACCACCGCTACCTTCCCTATGACTGCCTTCATTGCGACTGCCTTCTTCTTGCAGTTGCAGTTTTTGTGCAGTGGAGGGAACGGAAAGTTTTTGGTCTGGGGGGAAATAATCCACAGCGAGAAAAATGATGAGGGCGGTAACACCCAGATGTGGCAGATATTTTGTGAATGAAGCCATAAATTTTAGATTGTTAGCATAAAGGCCCGGCGTTTTATTTCATTGGCCGAACCTAAAACCGGAGCATGTTCAATTTCAGCGCCGTGGGAGTAAAGGTTGAATACACGGGTGCCCGGGTTGGCCTGGATGATATGTTCCAGGGTACGCAGATAACTATACATGACCTGATCGGTAAGCAGGAAATTACCCTGAGTGCATTGTACCGTCAGCTGTTTTTTCTCCTGAGCTTTTTCCCGATGCAGTTTTTCGAGGGACGTCATTCTTATAATTTTGCTTTGAAGTTGATTATTAAATTTGGAATGGCTGGAATAATAACGATTTCCGGAAAAGGCGCAATCCTGACCGGCCAGAAAAATCGGGTCGCAGCCAAAATGGATCATCATATCGAGTCCCAGGCAGGCGACCGATCCACCTGCCCGTGTGGTGCCTTTTTCTTTCATGGCGGATTTGTTATCCTTTGAAAGGCGGTGCCCCTCTTTATAAACTACGTAGCGTTCACCGGAAAAAATTTTCAGCACATTGCCACTCTGGTCATGCCTACCAAGGCTTGAGCCAAAATGGCAA
>JAPKCW010000362.1:0-1562 GCA_028822815.1 Nitrospinaceae bacterium
GTCACAAATACCCAGGCGACAAAAATAATTAATCCGGCCAATTTATTTTTCATGCTATTTCACTGGTTCTGAATTTTTTTCGGAGAGTTGGTGCTCAACCTATCCATCAAAATATCCGGTGCACCCACAAATTTTACATGGCCTACCAAATTAACGTCATTGGTTTTTTCTTTGTAGGTTCCCGAATCCGCAACAATGACATACTTCTTGTTTTCTCCCTTGTGGAGAATCATTTCCACATTCCGCATTTTGGTCAAATCTTCCTCATTGTTGATTTGCGCAAAATCTGCTTTGAGCTCCCACTCCTTGACACCTTTGACTTCGTGGACTATTTTGAAATTTTCGATTTCAACGTCAATTCCTTTTTCCATCACCGTGACTCGGATATCGCCCATCTCGACAGAAGTGTTGAAGCTTTTGAAAAAATAAAACCCTGCCGCTCCGATTATGCTGAAGGCCACTAACAGTAGAGCTATTCTGACCGTATTAATCATTTAAATAATTAATTTATAAAGCATTAAGCGTTTATGCAAATGGCATACCATAGGGGCAATGATGACATACCAGATACTTAAAGTAAAGTGAAATCAGGGAAGGATCGAGGTTCTGGAAAAAACGAATTGAAGGTGAATTCCCGCTGAGAATCGCTGATAATTTTGATATTTATTTCGATTCTGTCCTGAATATTCAGGATGAGATTGTCCGGTTTTCGGGGTGAGCGCAGTTTTTCCGCCCATTCAATAATGGTGACCCCACGGTTATACAAAATTTCCTCAAGACCCAGAGAATAGATTTCTTCCTGGTTATCGATCCGGTACAGATCGACATGGTGAATAGGAAGCCTGCCTGGGTACTCATTGATCAATGTGAAAGTAGGGCTTCGAATATAGGAATTCTTATCCAGTCCCAAACCGTAACAGATCCCCTGGGTAAAACGGGTTTTGCCTGCACCGAGATCTCCAAATAGAAGAATGATGTCACCGGCACCCAAAGAGCTTCCGAGTGATTCTCCTAATTGCAGGGTTTCTTCAGGACTGTGCGATATTTTTTTCATTCTTTATGGAAGTATCCGTTTCAGGCTTTCCGGCAGACATCTTAATAAATCTCCCGCTATCAGGGTAGTTTGGCTTTCAGTTTCAGCAAAGTGATCTCCTGCTTGACCGTGTATATAGGAACCTGCAATGGAAGCCGAGCAGGGGGCCAGGCCCTGAGCCATGAGCCCCGCAATAATTCCGGTCAAAACGTCTCCCGATCCACCCGTTGCCATGCCGGCATTCCCTGTGGGATTGATGGTTACCGACCCATCGGCTAATGCAATTAAGGTTGGAGAACCTTTTAAAACCAGGGTCAAAGAATGCTCGGTCGCAAATTGTGTGGCTGTGGCAACACGGTTTCTTTGGATTTCTTGTGTTGACACGCCGGTTAAACGGGACATTTCTTTAGGATGTGGGGTGAGAACAGTTTCGGGCTTCAACTTTTCCAACCAGTCCTTATGAGACGATATTGCATTCAGGGCATCCGCATCGAGCACCAGTGGGCATTGAATCAGCGGCAATATTTCA
>JAPKCW010000102.1:0-7162 GCA_028822815.1 Nitrospinaceae bacterium
GTGAACCCGACCGCCCTGAGCATAGCGCGGTTGGGGGCTCGCCGGTCCCCCTGGGTGATAGATCGGCTTTTGGTGTTGAGAGGCGTCATCTTTATTTCCTTTTGGTTCACCTGTTAGAGTCCTAACGGTGTTGTTTTATACAATTTTGGATTTTTAAGGTTTCATCAGAAAGCGAACTCAGGCTTCTGATATGACATTGACGGTGGGACGGCGGAAATAGCCGTCTCCATTCTGCGAATGCGCAATAGCGTAGTATACAGGATGTTTGGTCTCTTTTAAAAGGGCCTGGGACCCGGAGATCTCAATTTCATGAGCGAAGGGAATAATCGGTGTTTTGCGGTCCTGCTTCCATGTTTTGACAGGGGACTTTGCCGACAAAATACCAGGAAGCCGGAATGATCTTTGTGAATACAGATAGTCCAGCTTCAGCAGATCCTGCTCCATTGGCGTGGGGTCCGGGTAAAACGTGTCCCGGAAAATACGGTAATGTTCGTCCAGAGAAACAGGGTTCATCAACAATGCGTGAGAATCATGATATTCCAGCAGGCGGTTGAATAGTGTTACCGGGTCCATTTTTTCGAGAAGGGCGTTGATGGAAAAACGGAAGCGTTTGGAATTGTAGTAGCGGTCGAAAATATCCACGAATTGTTTTAAATAGAGAACTTCTTTGGCAGATAATTCCTGGTGCGAGATCAGTTCATAGGGAGGAGTGGACTGATAACGGTACTGGTGTTTTTCGACAAGGTTGTTGATGGGGGCTCCGGGAAGAAACTTGAGAAAACCCAACTGCAATTCATGGGGCCTCAGTGCCATCACCTGGCAGAAAGATTCTTTGATATGTTCCAGTGTTTCTCCGGGCAGGCCGAAAATCAGGTCGCAATGAAAATGAATACGGTCCTGTTCTACCAGCTGTTGGATTGTTTTAAAAAGTTTTTGATTGTTCTGCTTTCTTTGAATAGTTTCCTGGACTGATTCGGTGGTTGTTTGAACGCCAATCTCAAACTGGAACATTCCTGGAGGAACTGTTTCCAGGAAATCCAGGATTTCAGGAGTCAAAATATCCCCCACCACTTCAAAATGAAATTCGTTGCCCTTGAATTGAGTCAACCACTGCATCAGCTTTTGCATGCGGCTCGGTTTGAGGTTGAAAGTGCGGTCGACGAATTTAATTTTTTCAATGCCGGCGGTGATGAGTTCTTTAATCTGTTTCTGGATGGTGGTTTCATCGAAGTAGCGAACCGTTTTATCCAATGCGGATAAACAGAACGAACAAAGGTAAGGGCATCCTCGTGATGTTTCAAAATAAACGATTCGGTTTTTGAGTTGAGGGAAGTCCTCTTCCAGATAAGCAGGAATGAGTTCAGGCAGGTCGGTTCCATAGGTTCGCCAGCGTTTAAGCACTTCATCAGATGGGGACTCGTTTTTGCGGGTCAAGTCGAGAAACTCCACCCATTTTTTTTCGCCCTCGCCAGAAATAATCGGATAGGCGAGAGAACCCTCTTCTTCAAACGAGACTTCCGGACCGCCTACTACAATTTTGAGATGCGGCATTTGTTTTTGCAGGCGTTCGATCAACTCCAGGCTCTGGCTCCGGTTCCAGATATAAATGCCAACTCCCAAAACCTCGGGCTGGAGTTTTTGTACCTCGGCGGCAATTTTCCAGGCCGGTTGGTTGATGATAAATTCCCGGATCCATACGTTTTGGTAGCCAGCGTTTCGACTGGCATTTCTCAGATATCTTAAAGCCAAAGAGGAATGAATAAATTTCGCGTTAAGCGTAATGAGTCCGATAGAGCGTTGCATCTATACCTCAGTTTTTGATGATTAAGAGTTATTTTCGCCAAAAAGCAGGTGAATAGATAGCTTAAATTTCTTTAAGAACTCCTTTGGTAAGAGAGGCAGACGGCAAGAGCTTGATTGGGCCGAGGTAACTCTTTGCCAGCCAACAGGGCTATTGCAAGCCGAGTTCAGCGTCACGGTGGTTGGCAGGTTTTGCAGAAGAAAGTGGAGCGGCCGGAATGGAGCATGCGGGATATGGGCGTTTTGCATTTTTGACAAGGTTCGCCCTCTTTGCCATAGACGGATAGTTGTACGGCATAGTATCCGGCGGCCCCGCTGGGGTCGAAGAAATCGCGTAAGGTGGTTCCTCCGGCCAAAATACTGTTTTCCAGAGTGGAGCGCACACAAGAAAGGAGGCGGTCCCATTCAGCAAGCGTGATTCTTCCTGCTCTGCGTTTAGGATTGATGCCTGCCTGAAACAGGGATTCGCAGGCGTAGATATTGCCGATTCCCGCGATGCGCCTGGCATCCATGATGAACGTTTTGATGGGAGACCGGCAGTTTCTAGCCCGACCTTTCAGTGTTTTCGCGTTGGCATCCGGCGAAAATGGGTCCGGTCCCATTTTATCCAGTAGGGGATGTGTCCCATTTTTCGGGACCCATAGTATGCACCCAAAACGCCTCGGATCGACAAAGTGCAGACAGGTTTTGGAGCCAAACTGAAAAATAGCGTGCGTATGTTTTTCCCGGGGGGCTATGGAAGTCTGCAGGGAAACATGTCCGCTCATACCCAGATGTAAAAGCATGGCACCTTGAGGGACCTGTAAAAGCAAGTATTTTCCGTTGCGTTGGATTTTGGAAACCACCTGCTTGGCGAATTGCTTACGCAAAGTTGCCTGAGGAATGGGAAAGCGGATGTCCTTGCGATAGAACTTGAGTGCCGTGCAGGTTTTGTTGACCACTAAGGGGAGAAGAGCCCGGCGCAGGGTTTCGACTTCAGGCAGTTCAGGCATGAATGACTTCACCACGATGAAGCGGGGTTAAAACATTATTTTTCCTCTTCAACATTTTTTTCTTTCTTTTTTTTCTTGGCGGGCTTTTTTGAGATCACCACTTTTGCGGAGTGAAGAAGGCGTCCATTCAAGGTATAACCTTTGGAATATTCCTGGATCACAGTGTTTTCATCATGGTCTGCAGATTCCTGCTGGGTCATGACTTCATGCAGGCTCGGATCAAAAGGTTTCCCCATGGCTTCAATCGGTTCCACTTTCTGGTTTTTGAGGAATGTGGTGAACTGTTTCTGGATCATTTCAATGCCTTCCTTGAAACTTTCCAGAGAAGTATTGGAGGCATCCAGGGCTCTATTCAGATTGTCATTAATCTGTACCAGTTCTTTCAGCAGCCGTTGGTTGGCAAATTGAACAGCATCTTCCTTGTCTTTGATCAATCTCTTACGAAAATTTTCAAGATCAGCTTTTTCTCTGAGGAAGTCGCCTTTTTGTTCGGCAAGTTCCTGATCCTTTTTCTCTAATTGCTGCTGAAGTTCTTCGATGGGGTCGAGTTCTTTTTCTTCTTCGACAAGCGCGTCTCCTTCCAGATCCTGAACTTTTCGTTCTTCTTCTTGTTCTTCCTCAGCAGGTTCTTTTGTTGCATTTTCCTTGGATGTCACCTTTTTAAACTCCCTGGTTTTCAGAAATTAATTTGGAAACTATTTTCGCGGTATGGTTCACAATGGAAATGATGCGTTTATAATCCATTCTTTTAGATCCGAAAACAGCCAGTGTGCCAACATTTTCATTTCCTAGTTGATAATTTTGTGCGATCAGACTGCAGTTCCCCATTTCTTCCTGGAGATTTTCCTCGCCGATTAATATGGTCATTCCATCATGGTGCAGGCAAAGGTCGAGCAGGTTGATCAATTTGGTTTTCTCTTCGAGAGTAGCTAAAAGAGCCTTGATCTTGCTGATATCCTCTGTGAACTCAGGCTGGTCGAGAAAATTCAAAGCGCCTTCCACAATCAGTTCGCTACTTTCTTTTTCTTCCGCAAACAAGGCGGCGGAAAGGGCATGGGCTTTACTTGCAAGATGGTTGTAGTGTTCTTTTTCTAGTCGCAACCGTTTTAGCAGTTCCCGTAAGATCCATTTGATGGGTTTTCCACTGAATTCGTCATTCAGGTAATTTGAAATAGAGGTCAGTTGATCCTGGGTCATGTCCGCATCTATGGGAAGCACTTTATTTTGCAAGATGCCTTGTTCAGAGAAGAAGACTGCCAGTGCCGCTTGCGGAGCCACTTTGGTAAACTCAATATGTTTGAAACAGGCGCTCGAAAAACTGGGGAGCATGACCAGCCCTGTTTGCTGGGAAACTTTGGAAAGGTTTTCGCAGGCCTGTTCAAGCAGTCCCTGAAGATTCTGCTTCGGGTATTCAAGCTCAGGGGCTTCCGACAGTACCTCGGCTTTCATTAAAAAACTTTGCGGACGCAAAAGGTGATCCACATAAAACCGGTAGCCCTTATCGGTGGGAATGCGGCCTGCCGACTTGTGCGGTTGATTCAGAAACCCCTTTTCCTCCAAATCGGCCATCACATTCCTGAGGGTGGCGGAACTGAGGTGTTCGGGGTAAATCTTGGCTACGGTGCGCGAACCCACGGGCTCTGCAGTCTCTATATATTTATCGATGACCGCTAAGAGAACCGCTTTACTTCTTTCATCTAGTAGTGGTGAACTCATTGCATTAGGCGATGTTATTAGTTTTCGGCATTCTGCTTATCCTGATAAATTATTAATCAGGTCTTTAGTTTTTTCCACGATCTGCGTTCCAATACCCTCTTCGGTAAAAATTTCAAGTAACAGGGCGTGCCGGACACGGCCATCAATGATGTGGGTTTTATGAACCCCTGACTTGAGGGCACCCAGACAGCAATTAACTTTGGGGAGCATTCCATCACGAATGACTTTGCTTCGGATCAAGTCGGAAGCCTGTTTTCGGGTCAAGCCGGACTGCAGTTTTCCGGCTTTATTTTTTACTCCTTCGGTATCCGTCATCAAAATCAGTTTTTCGGCTTTCAGGGCTGACGCGATCTTCTCTGCCACAAAGTCGGCGTTGATATTGAGTGTTTCTCCTTTTTCGCCTTTGGCAATCGGGGCGATAACGGGAATAAATTCATTTTGGTCCAAGGTCTCCAGAATGCGCGGGTTCACTTTAGTGATCTCGCCTACCAGTCCCAGGTCAATAATTTCCGGTCGATCCATTTCCGGCGAATGTTTTACCCTTTTATACCGTTTTGCGAGAATCATGTCACCGTCTTTTCCGGTGATGCCCACCGCATTGCCCCCTCGCTGGTTGATCAGGGAAACGATTTCCTTGTTCACTTTTCCGCCAAGCACCATTTCCACCACGTCAATCGTTTCTTTGCTGGTCACGCGTTGCCCCTCAATAAACCGGGATTGAATTCCCAGAGCCTTGAGGGTTTTGTCGATCTGCGGACCGCCCCCGTGAACCACAACCGGATTGATGCCGATGTATTTCATCATGACAATATCGAGGGCAAAGTTTTCCTTGAGATCATCCGAAACCATTGCACTGCCGCCGTATTTGATGACGATGGTTTTACCATAAAAGCTCTTGATATAAGGAAGAGCTTCTAAAAGGATTTCCGCTTTTTGAATGAGTTTTTTCATAGCATGTTTGAGGCAGATCGCAATATTTATTAAGCAACGTTTGTCTGCCAAATAAATATATTGCCAGTCACCCGCGGAGGCTCTCGGCGTTAGAGGATATAACGGCTCAGGTCTTCGTCCTGAATAATATCTTTCAGTTTGTCGCGAATATATTTGGCATCAATAGTGATATCTGTATCTTCCAAGTCCGGAGCGTCAAAAGAGATATCTTCGAGAAACTTTTCCATGATGGTTTGCAGTCGCCGGGCTCCAATGTTTTCCATGCGTTGGTTGACCAGGGCGGACATTTCAGCGATCTCGTTGATGGCATCATCCAGAAAAGTCAGGTTAACCTGCTCTGTTTTCAGCAAGGCGGTGTATTGTTTGACCAAGGCGTTATCGGGCTCTGTAAGAATACGGACGAAATCATCTTTGGTCAGGGAATCCAGCTCAACACGAATGGGGAAACGTCCCTGAAATTCCGGAATAAGATCAGACGGCTTGGCTGCGTGGAATGCCCCGGCCGCAATAAAAAGGATGTGGTCGGTTTTCACGATGCCGTACTTGGTGTTGACCGACGAGCCTTCAACAATAGGCAATAGGTCACGTTGCACCCCTTCGCGGGAGACATCGGGGCCACTGGTTCCGCCTGCCTGACGACCTATAATTTTGTCTACTTCGTCAATGAAAATGATTCCGTTTTGTTCGACACGCTTCAGGGTTTCTTCCATTATTTGGTCCTGGTCGAGTAACTTTTCTGCTTCCTCCTGGCAAAGAACCTTGAAGGCATCCGGGACTTTCAGTTTTTTGCTTTTGGTTTTTTTCGGCATGAGGGAGCCGAGCATGTCCTTGATGTTGTTGCCCATCTCCTCCATTCCGGCTCCGGAGCTCAGGTCAATAATTGAGGGCGTTTTTTCCCGTACCTGGATTTCCACTTCGCGTTCATCAAGCTTGCCTTCCTTTAGCATCCGGACAAACTTTTCGCGTGTCTGCTGGTAATGCAGTTTACCGTTTGTATCCAGGTTAGAGTCGGGCTGCATACCTGGTGGGGGAGGAAGAAGTAAATCCAGAAGTTTTTCGATGGCCTGTTCACGGGCTTGCACGCGAACGCGGGCCTCCATTTCTTCTTTAACCATATTTTTTGACAATTCCACCAGATCCCGGATCATGGATTCCACATCGCGTCCAACATAACCCACTTCAGTATATTTGGAAGCCTCAACTTTGATGAAAGGAGATTTTGAGAGCTTAGCCAACCGGCGGGCGATTTCTGTCTTACCCACTCCTGTCGGGCCAATCATAAGAATATTTTTAGGCCCCACTTCATCGCGAAGGGAGTCTGGAAGTTGTTGTCGACGCCAGCGATTGCGCAGGGCAATGCCCACCGCCCGCTTGGCTTTGGTTTGCCCAACGATAAACTTATCCAACTCCTCTACAATTTGTTTTGGAGTCAAGGACGCCATAAACGCATCATCGGAATTCTGCGATACGGTGTCGAGCTGGGTTAATGCTGATTCGTTCATGAACTACAATTCCTCAATCGTTAAATTAGAGTTGGTATAAATACAGATCGATTCGGTAATCTTCATGGCCTCTTCCACGATTTCCCGCGCCGAAAGGTTGCTGTGTTGGATCAGCGCTTTGGCGGCGGCGGAAGCGAACATCCCTCCGGAACCGATGGCCAAAACGCCATCATCAGGTTCGATCACATCCCCCGTGCCGGA
>JAPKCW010000363.1:0-1553 GCA_028822815.1 Nitrospinaceae bacterium
GCCAAAAACATTGCTATAACGGAGTACGGTTGTGCTCAAGCCATACTGATCGTTAAAAAACCTGAGATAATTCTCCGCGCACAGTTTGGAAATGCCATACGGACTTACTGGCTGGCACGGATGATCCTCGCTTGCCGGAAAATGAATCTGCTCCCCATACATGGCACCTCCGGTCGAAGCAAAAATGAATTTTTCAATATTTGAAGATACCGCATTTTGGATAAGTTGTAAAGTTCCAATAATATTGGAGTTAGCGTCAAAGACAGGTTCGGTGACCGAATCGGAAACGGAAATTTGGGCGGCATGGTGGTTGATCGCGTTAATTTTTTCTTTTTTTAGAACCTCGGAAACCTTGATATCAAGGATATCCATTTCATAAAACTGTGCCTTCGGATTCAGGAAGCGCAACTCTCCCGATGAAAGATTATCGATAACCGTGACATGATGCCCCGCTTCAATATAGCCATTGACTATATGTGAGCCGATGAATCCTGCACCACCCGTAACTAAAATATTCATCTAAGGTTGTCCTTGAATTGTTCAGCTAGTTCGAATAGAACTTCCAAAGCTTCTCTGGGTGATAATTGGTTAGGATCAATTTCTTTTATTTTCTGGATCAATGGATTTTCCGGTTCCGGGAAAAGGCCCAGTTGCCCCGGTGAGTGTTTGCCATCATAGTTTTCGGAACGTGAGATTTTGGGGACACCGACTTCATCGAACTCGCTTTGTTCCAGGTTGAATAGAACCTCATGAGCACGATCCAGAACACTTTTCGGCAACCCTGCCAGCCGAGCGACTTGAATGCCGTAGCTTTTATCCGTGCCTCCCGGAACAATTTTGCGGAGAAAGATGATTTCATCATTCCATTCCTTTACTTGGACATTAAAATTCTTGACTCCGGGCAGAACTCGGGATAAATCCGTCAATTCATGGTAATGGGTGGCAAAAAGCGTTTTCGGTCCTCCTCCCTGATCCGCTTTGTGAAGGAATTCGACAATAGCCCAGGCGATACTGATTCCATCAAAGGTGCTGGTTCCCCGGCCAATTTCATCCAGAATGATCAGGCTGTCCGGTGTGGCGTTATTAAGGATGTTGGCGGTTTCGTTCATTTCCACCATGAAAGTGGATTGCCCCTTTAATAAATGATCCTGAGCTCCTACCCGGGAAAAAATACGGTCCGTGATTCCCAAGGTTGTTTTGTCCGCAGGAACAAAACTTCCTATTTGCGCCATAAGAGCGATCAGGGCAACTTGTCTCAAATAAGTGGATTTCCCTGCCATATTGGGGCCGGTAATGATCATGATCTGCTGTTCCACTGAATCCAGAAAAGTGTCGTTGGAAATGAAACGAACCGAGGGATCCATTCTCTCTATGAGAGGGTGGCGACCACTTTCAATAACAAGACTGCGATCAGTGGTAAGTTCTGGTTGGCAATAATTATATCGATGCGCAGTTTCGGCGAAGGCGGATAATGCATCAATTTCACTGATGACCCCCGCCATCCCCTGTATCCGGGAGCCTGCAAGGGAAATTGCAGATCGAATTTCTTCGAA
>JAPKCW010000364.1:0-1549 GCA_028822815.1 Nitrospinaceae bacterium
TCCACGGCAAAAGCGGAACTGCATCTTTTTGAGCGGCGTTATCAGAATGTTGTCGTCCCGATGTACGCGGAACTGGACCGGGTTAAAGCGCAGATTTTGGGTTTGGCTTGCAAGTTTTACCCTAAAGCCGAAAACTTCCGCGAAGAAGCGGAATCGGCCCGTGAGCAGGCCGATGAATTCCAGGAAGAAATCCCGAGCACAGAAAAACCCCGCAAAGAATTTAATCCCCCTGAAATTTTGAAAAAGCTTTTTCGCCGTGTAGCGAAAAAAATCCATCCTGTATAATTGAACCATCATTTTTTTCGATGAGGCGTGGATTGGGTAAAGGAAAAACAAAAAACAAACAGGACCGCTCATCCTCTGACAGTACGGGGCTTTCCACTTTAGGGGAGAAGCTCAAGGGCAGTAATCCTGAGTTGGTGGAGCGGTTTGAAGCCATTCAGGGTATTGAACTGACGGTGCCAAGGCTGGTGCAGGTGATCGAAGACCTCTTGCCTTATCCCTGGGATGATATTGATTTGTTTGAGGAAGCGATCAAGCTCACAGCTCAGGGGTTTTATTGGGAAGCGGTTGGCGTTTGCCATGATGTATTGCACCTGAGCCCCAATGCCTATCCTGTTCACCACCTTCTGGGACATATTTACGGGGCGGTGGGAAATGCCCGGGAGGAAATTGAGCACTACCGCAAGGCGGTTCGGCTCAAACCCAATTATCCACAAATCTATTTTGATCTGAGTACGGCCTATTGGGTTGCGGGCAAGGAAAAAAAATCGCTCGCGGCACTAAAAAAAACCATACCCATGGCAGCAGATTTTGCGGTGGCGGATTATTGGCTGACTTTCATCTTTGACCGGCTGGGAAGAAATCGTGAACAATATCAGGTTTCTGAAAAAAATGCTGTTATATCGACTCAAACCTTTGCGCAGATTTGCGGGCTTCTTGGCACCGCGTTTATGGAGTACGGCTATCATACCTCAGCACGCCAGGCCTTAAAGAAGTCGGTGCGGGTGTGGCCGGAATTCGCGGAAGGCTATTACCAGCTCGGGACGCTTCACCTTAAAAAACTAAGGAATCCGAAACGGGCCGTAAAATATCTGGAAATGGCGGAACAACTTTATCTCCGCCAGAATGATTTTCCGAGAGCGGCTCTGGCGCATCAGTTACACCGGTCCAAGGAGGAGGTTCATGATAAAAACAAAGCCGCGGATGAATGGTTGAAAGAAGGTTTGCGGCTCCAAGGTCTGGGTTGGTACCAAGGGGCGGTGGATGCCTACCGGATGGCCCAGGGTTTTAAACCTGATTTTATGGATGCGTTTTACAATATGGGGGTCGCTTATGGCTGTATGGAGGAAAATGACATTGATGCTCTGCATAAGGCCGTATGGGTTTTCAAAAAGTCGATAGACATTAGCCCGGAATTTATTCACTCCTATACAGCTCTGGGCGCATCCTATATTAAGCAGGGTGAGTTGGTATTGGCCATGGAGGTGTTAACCCGGGCTATTCATGTCGAATCTCAAGACTCAAACGTTTATTATTACCTGGGCAT
>JAPKCW010000103.1:0-7114 GCA_028822815.1 Nitrospinaceae bacterium
CTGCCTCCACGTCTAGTGGGCTGTACTATTTTTCATACACTGACGAATTTATGGTTCATTTGATTGAAGATTTAGCCGTATTACTTCTGGTTTCCCTTCCGATCAACCTTTTTTTCCATAAAATTAAACTGCCCTCGGTCATGGGTTACCTCATTGCTGGAGTCTTGATCGGGCCGTATGGATTGAAACTGATCTCCGATGTCCATTCAGTTAAGGAACTGGCCGAAATAGGAGTGATCCTGCTTCTGTTTGTGATTGGTTTGGAGTTTTCTCTTGGACGCCTGCTCAAAAATTTGGTTACGGTTTTGGGAGTTGGTGGTCTGCAACTGAGCTTAACAACGGCTTTCGTCTGGTTCGTTTTCAATGAGATGGGGTTTCAGCAAAACCAGAGCATTGCTTTGGGGCTGATCGTTGCTTTGAGCAGTACAGCGATCGTCATGAAAATGATTACTGATCGCGCCGAAATTGATACGTTGCACGGAAAGCTTTGTATCGGCACCCTCCTCTTTCAGGATTTATGTGTGGTTCCTATCATGCTTCTTCTGCCACTTCTTGCGCAGTCTGAGGCTACCTCCGCTACTGATTTTATATTTGCAATGGTCAAATCGCTGACAGCAGTGATCGCGATTTTTTTTCTATCCCGGTTGATCGTTCCAATAACTTTGGTATGGGTTGCGCGTTTTGGCAATAAGGAACACCTTACGTTATCCGTGCTTTTTATCATTCTTGCTACCGGATGGGCATCGCAGAAAATGGGTTTGACCCTTGCTATGGGAGCCTTGATTGCCGGAATGATTATTTCGGAGTCCGAGTACAATCACCAGATCATTCTCGATATTCTTCCACTGCGGGATTATTTCAGCAGTATCTTCTTTATTTCGGTCGGCATGCTTTTGCAAACGCAGGTGTTTGTGGACTCAGTTTGGGTCTGCCTGGCACTTTCTGCCTTGGTGATTCTGGTTAAAGGAGGGCTGGCAGGGCTGGCCTGTTTGCTCGTTAAGGTTCCTTTGCGGATTTCTTTTGTGGTGGGGATGCGATTGGCGCAAGTGGGAGAGTTTTCCTTGATCCTTTCTGCGATGGCATTGGACCAGGGGTTGTTCGATTCCCATCAATACCAGGTTTTGCTTATTGTTTCGATTCTTTCCATGCTTTTTGCGCCCCTGTTGATCCAGGCATCCACGGCACTTTCCATCAGAATATTTTCCAAGTGGAAATCCGAAGAAGCCGACTTGAGCCAGAAACAGGCGCTTAAAGGCCATGTCATCATAGTGGGGTACAGCCTTGGGGGCAGAACGCTTGCCCAAGTACTGCTTGAAACACAGATTCCTTTCCTGGTCCTGGATCTGGATGGTGAGCAGGTGAAGCGCGCTTTGACGGAAGGGATTAATACTCATTATGGCGATTGCGCTCAGGAAGAAACTTTAAGCCGGGTGGGTCTGCGGGAGGCACGCATGATCGTATTTTCGATCCCGGATTATGCGGTTACGGAAAAAGCGGTGCGTCTTGCCCGCAAGATAAATCCTCAAGTTAAGATCATGGTGCGAACCCGGCTGACCGCCCAGGTTGATGAACTTAAAACTGCGGGGGCGGATGAAGTTATCCCGGAAGAATTTGAAACTTCCATAGAAATCTTTTCACGGGTGTTGCGCGACTACCGTATTCCCAATAACATCATTGAGCAGCAGGTAGAGTTGATCCGACTGGAAGGGTATAGTATGTTCCGGGGGTTGTCTTTAAACACCGAGAGCCTGAAAAAGTTTTCCACCTATCTCACGGCCACCCTCACCGAGTCATATCTGGTTTTGGAAAACAGCTGGGCGCGTGAAAAAGTACTGGGGGATATGAATGTTACCGAGCGAACGGGAGCTGTTGTCATCGCGGTGGTGCGAAAAAACAAGCCCCATCCCAACCCAGAGGCCGAATTTGCTGTTTTGTCCGGAGATATTCTTGTTCTTTTCGGCAGTCATATGCAATTGGACCGGGCGATTACCTATTTGGAATCCGGTCAGGAACCCAATCTGAAAATCGGCTTGATACCCTAAAATAAAATCATATGAGTCGTATCACTAAGGCGGTCATTCTCGCCGCAGGAATGGGATTGAGAATGAAAGAGATGGGCGAGGAAATCCCCAAGGGTTTCATCCGTCTTGGCGGGAGTCCCATCATTGAACATTCACTAAGAGCCTTGATCTCGTGTGGTATCAAGGAAATCATGATCGTTACCGGGCACAAGGGCGGGTATTATGAGAACTTGAAGGCGACATATCCCGAAATCAGAACCATTGAAAATACAAAATTTGCAGACACCGGCACCATGTACTCCCTCTGCTGCGCCCGGGATTTTGTCGATGCGGATTTTATTCTGCTGGAATCGGATTTGATTTTTGATCCGGGAGCGATCACCAGTATTTTAAACGTGCCTTACAGCGATTGCCTTTTATTGTCGGGAACAACGAATGGGGGGGACGAGGTTTATGTGGGAGCCGTTGAAAACCGCGTGGCCCAGATCTCAAAAGACCGGATCCAAGTCAAGGATCCTGTCGGGGAATATATCGGGATCGCCAAAATTTCAAAGCAACTGTATAGCAGGCTACAGCAAATTACCTTGTCGGACTCAAACCCCAAACTCAGTTACGACATGGACTGCCTCGTTCGGATCGCAAGCGAACATCCACTTCATTTTTTAAGGATGGATGGATTGGATTGGGCCGAAATCGACGACCTCAAGCAATTGGAACGGGCTCAGGAAGTGTGGGAGAGAATAAAAAACAAGTGACCCTATCTGCTTCCGAACTCGTATTCCGTATCTGAAATCCATACGATGAGTATGGTATCGGGGAAAAGGGTTTCCCTATTGATGAATGTGGTTTCTATTTGGTCCGGTGTGAGATTTCTAGCTTTCTGGAGGTTTGCTCCTGAAAGATCAGCGTGGTTCAAATAAGCATTTTCGAAATTGGCGCCGGTGAGGTCGGAGTCTGATAGATCAGCGGCAATGAGGTCAGAGTTAGTAAAATCAGCACCCGAAAGATCGGCGTTGGATAAATAAGCTCCTGTCATATTGGTGTCGATGAGGTTAGCGTTTTTTAATTGGGCGTTTTTCAAATCCACTCCTTCCATATCCGACTCGCTCAGGTTAGCATGGCCAAAGTTTGCAGAAACCAAATTAGCCTCAACCAAATTGGCCTGAGTCAGGATAGCTCGTGAGAAGTTAGTGTTTAGGCCACGAGACCGGTATAGAAGGGTTCGGTGGAGCCGGGCTCCCTCAAAGTTGGCAGAACTGATATCGGCTTCACTGAGGTCGGCCTCGGTAAGGTCCGCATTTTTTAAACACGCTTCAATCAGAACCCCTGAACTCAGATCCGCTTCCTTTAAATCAGCTCCTGTAAAGTCTGCTTTTTGTAGGGCTTTTTTTGAGTTTTCCGCTCTGGATTTTTCTGAGCTCATATAGAGGCCTTAATAGAGAAAAAATTGATTCAAGGGACCTAGGCTAATTGCTGTTTTGGGTTTCGTCAAGGTGCGAAGTCCAAAAAATCAGGTGCCAGCAGTACGTGTCCGTGATAGTCTGTGTTTTTTGAATCTGGAGGGTTCCCCATGTCCGAAAATGATTTTCTCAAACTACCCGTGCCGAAAGAATCGGGGCCGGAAATGGATTTGCTCATGGTTATGCATATGGGTTGGAAGCACTGGTCTGGCAATGAGTTGAGCGCAAAGCTACTTTTAGAAGTAGGAGATTGAAAATATCCAGCCTTCAGTATTTCCAAGTTCTCGACGGACCATAATGCTTTTTTCGAGCACGTGGCCACCTATTTTGTAAACCTGGATATGGGTTTTGATGTCAGTTACCTGATAGAGGATCAAATGTGGCAGGTTGTGATCAAAATTAGAAATGAAAGTTTTACCGGCAAGGACTATGAGTTGCCTCATGCCGGTTCGCTGGCCGCAATTTCCGCACTACGAAGGAACAGGCAAAGCTGAGGGTTGAATGAGATTGTTTGATATGAGGAAAATAACAACCGTATTTTTGCTTGTCCTGTTATGCGGATCTGTCAATCCGGTTTATTCAGAAACGGAAAAGACCGAGGACATCAGGAAACTGCTTAAAGTTTCCGGTATTTTGGACCGGTTGAGCTATATGCAGGAATCCCTCCTGAACAATGTTTCCATGATGGTGACTGCGCCCTTTGCTAAAGTTCCCGATGCGTTCTGGGGAGAATTCAGTCAATTGATCGGAAAGAAGGAAATGGATGATTTGATAGACCGGGTGCTTCCGGTTTATGACAAACATATGTCGCACGAGACGGTAAAAAAACTCATCACCATGTTTGAGACTCCCTTTTGGAATGAATGGAAAGAAAAGATGCCCCAGATCAGCCGGGAAGCAGGGCTGATTGGCAGTGAATGGGGCAGGGAGTATACCCAGTCGGAAGCGTTTAATAAAAAACTGCAAGACCTGATCAAAAAATATGAACTGGAAAAACTCAATCCTCCGCCGGATAAAAAATAAAAACCAGGGTTCATAGAGTTTGCATGTTGTTTGTGCACGGCGAGTAAGACCGTTTTATTCGGCTACCTTCCAGATAGAATCCACAAAATATTTTCGTGAGTCGAATAAGTGCTCCACGACTTCAAACCCGTTTTCGAACGCCAGATTTTCTATTTCTTCAAGCGTGTATTTAAAAGATTGTTCCGTCTGCAGAGTTTCCCATACCTTGAAATAGTAGTCTTTGTTTAAAGTCTTGATGTGTACGGTCTGGTTTCGTGTGCTGTACAGATAGCTTTCTACAGCGCGGGTATTTGGATTGTACTGACCCTGTTGTACAAAATAATCTTTATTAAAATCTGCTCCGAGTACTTGGTTAATGCGGTCCAGAAGATGCAGGTTGAATTTTTCAAAAAGCGGATGGTTGTAGGAGGAATAAAGCAGTTTGGGGTTTTTCATGAGGTCAAACCCAATCAGCAAATAATCTTTTGGCCTCAGAGACTTGTTTAAAGTTTTAAGGAAAATCCGGCTGGCGTCCGGTTCCATATTATTCAACGTGACACCTAGAAAGAGTACCAGGTTTTTTTTCGGGCTATCCTGGACAATGGTAGTGAGACCTGCAAAATAATCTCCGATCAATCCGGTGACCTTCAGGGGAGTATTCTGATGATCAATTTGCAATAATCGAACCAGATTTTTAACAGCTCCGCTGGAAATATCAACAGGAAAATAGTGAAAACTAAATTTTCTATCCAGCAAACGCTCAATAAGAATCCGGGTCTTGCACCCATCGCCTGAGCCCAGTTCGATAAGGTTGAATGTGTCGCCGGTGATGAGTTCTGCAATGTTATTTTTATACTTGCGAATGATTTCAAATTCACATACGGCGGGAAGATACTCTGCGAGTTCCGTTATTTCCTTGAAAATCTCACTTCCCGCGTTATCAAAGATCAGCCAGGATGGCAAACGCTTGTTCCTGAGGGAAAGACCCTTGTGAACCGTGTTTGCGAACTGTTCTTCATGAGAAGATGATGTTGGCTCAGTGTGTAGAACTTTGGTTTCAAACAAGAGTGAGTCTCCTTTTAATGCTCAGTGGATTTGACCCTGTTAATTGTGTTTGTTATAGTACTTTTCTTAACTGCTTTTTACATCATATTTATCGGGTTTTGGTTTGCAGTGAAATAAACCGGCCCTAATTCCAACCTTTTATACTGGACGTCATGCGTTTTAATTCGCCAACAGATTTACCATCCCTTGATTTTTCCTATCAGGAGTTGGAGGACGAGTTCATAAGACTGATGGGTTTGGAAAAGCTGGACCAGGTCATTGCTGAAAATCCGGGTTTTACAGCGGAACTGGAAGCGTCTTTGGCGGAGGCATTTGAAAATGAGTGTCCCCAGGCCCATTTGTTTTTGCAAAGGATCCTTTACCGCATCAACCGTTTAAAGCTATTTTGGTATGACGGGTTGGGAAATTATGTCAATGAAGATTCCAGTTTTCTGTTTTCGCTACGGTTGAAAATTGAAAATGCCTGGCAGGATTGGGAGGAGGGAAATAGTGTCCAGAGCAATTCCGGCGATCTCCAAGTAAGCAAGGCCCTCCACCATCGTGTGGAAGAAGACCTGCAACCCGAGCCTTCCCCGGACGGATTATTCATCCGCGATGAAATTTCAAAAGCCGGGTATCAGCGATTGCTCGCTATCACTTCTTTGGATGGCCTGGTAGAAGCCAGCCAGCTTTCCCGTATGCTGGGTGGGGTAGGAAACGAAGTGCAGACCATGCTGACCCGGATATTATGGGAGGAGTATGGCAGTGGAAAACTTTCGCGAAAACATTCCACTCATTTTGCAATCATGCTGGAAGAATGTGATATGGATGCCAGGCCGGAAGCTTATTTTGACCTGGTGCCGTGGGAAGTGCTGGCCAATACCAACCATTGTTTTTTCCTTTCCGAGCGTAAGAAACACTTTTTACGTTATGTCGGTGGTTTGCTATATACGGAAGTTTCTGTGCCCGCCGCTTTTCAAAACATGAAGATGGCTGGTGAACGCCTTGGGATGGGTGAGAAGAGTGTCAGCTATTGGGACCTTCATATTCGGGAAGATATCCGCCACGGGCAATGGATGCTGGATGATGTGGCCCTTCCCCTGATTGAAACATATTCTGACCGGGCCTGGGATATGGTCAAGGGGTATGACCAGCAAAAATTTATCAGTTCCCGTTCCACCTCAGCCATAGTGGAGTCCATTCGCCAGTTGGAATTTTCCTGAGAGCTGCTCCGTTTTTTCCTTGTTTACTGCCTGCACAAGTTTGAAATAGATGACAGGTAAAGATGTGACATTAGCTTCGATTAAATCCTTCAATCTGACCTGCCCCCCAAAAACTGATCCATTTGCTATGTTAGGATTTGGGTCAAAAATCTGATGATTAGGGGGGAGTAAAATGGCTAGAAAAAGATATTCAGCAGAGCAGATTATCGGTTATTTACGTGAGGCGGAGGTTTTATTGGCCAAAGGTATTACGATTGGTCAGGTCTGTCGGAAGATAGGTGTTACAGAGCAAACGTATTATCGTTGGCGACGAGATTATGGAAGTTTGAGCGTGGATCAAGCCAAACGATTGAAGGAAGTGGAA
>JAPKCW010000365.1:0-1543 GCA_028822815.1 Nitrospinaceae bacterium
GTTTGAATATTATTCTTTAAAATAATGGGAAACGCGGTATCCACACAGGCGATCAAAAACTCTTTTTGCATACGATGCAGGTATGGAAGAATAAGATCGAGAGATGGGCCCGCACTGACTAAAATGCCCGGCCTTCCTTTTTGTGAGTTTTTCAAGACGTTGATGCCTGGTGAACCTGTTACAATTTCACGGTTCAAAGAATAATTGGCTTTTTCCAGATTACCGAATATCGCCGGAAACCGACGCTCAAGCAATAAAACTTCCAGAGCATTGGTGAGAGCGGGAAAAGATGCTGGAATGCACTTGAAGGAAGGCGCGTGAAATAAAACTTCAAGCTGGTCCGCATGATCTCCGGTAATACGTTCCATTTCATGGGATATTTCACGGGAAACCTCTGCCTCATCCGGTCCATAAATCAAATGAAAACGGTGGTCTTCAAAAATTCGAGTCTGGTCCCTCAATGTCAGGGCCGCTGTGAGGAGTTCTGGGTTGAGCTCTATGGCAAGCAGATATCCATCAGGACCAATTTTGTCCAGAATAGCATCAAGATGGTAACCGAGCCCAAAACCATACAGGCAGACACGGGCTCCCACTTGCAGTTTTTCGGCGAAACGGTGAGCCTCCTTTTCCGGGTCATAACTACTGTGGAGCAAGATATTTTCAAAACGCAGGGTGGGTTGGCCGGAAGACGTCGCTATCACTGAAATTTTTTCTGATAGAATTTCCGGGAGGTCTTGCGACGGGGAACCACTGGTTTTCAATGATTTAAAATTTCTTTCGAAGAAATGATTGTCCAACGGGGCATCTCCCTATTTCAGCTCAATCAATCATATCACCAATTGACTTGCAATCGATTCTGATTTGCTTTAAAAAAATGATCGGACCTTTCTCGATTAAACTGAAGAGTATTTATGTCTGTTTCCTCCCAAAAATTATGAAACCTTTGCGTAAGTCAACAAAGCGAAAAGGCGAGATGCTTCGACAAGGTCAGCATGACGATACAGGGCCATTTAGCCATTCTGAGGAGCAACCTGGCGAAGAACCTGGGTTTATGCAAAGCTCTCAGAAAACATCGCCGAAAATTCGCCTCCTTTCTGAAGACCTGGCTAACCAGATTGCCGCCGGAGAGGTGGTGGAGCGTCCTGCATCCGTGGTCAAGGAACTGGTCGAGAATTCTATAGATGCCGGGGCAACTATCATTCGACTGGATATTGAAGGGGGAGGGAAAAAGAAGATCAGCATTATGGATAATGGCATGGGTATGGCTCCTGAAGAATGTCGTTTGGCCTTTTCTCGCCATGCCACCAGCAAAATCTCCAGGTTTGAAGACCTCGAGACCATTCATTCGCTGGGATTTCGCGGAGAAGCTCTGGCAAGTATCGCTTCGGTTGCTAAAGTGCGTTGCAGCAGTGCCCGGAACGAAAGTGAGGGCGGGAAGTTGATCGTGGTAGAAGGTGGCGAGATATTAGAAGAAAAAGATATCGCCTGTCCACAAGGAACGACCGTTGAAGTTGCCCAGCTTTTCTATGCGACTCCTGCACGC
>JAPKCW010000366.1:0-1538 GCA_028822815.1 Nitrospinaceae bacterium
TTTCAGTATAAAACTGTACCCCTTCATCGGCACCGACTACAAAAATCAAACCATCGACTACCCTGAGACAGGCAGGCGTATCAGCAATAAAGTTACTGCTTCCCGGTGTATCAACGAGGTTTAATTTAGTAGCGTTCACTTCACAAAACGCAACCGAGGCATCTATGGAATACCCGTGCTTTATTTCATCCGGGTCGTAATCCATAATCGATGAGACATCGCCCACTTTACCCAACCGGTCGGAGACTCCGGAAAAATACAAAATCGCTTCGGCTAAAGATGTTTTGCCCGATCCTCCATGGCCCACCAATCCAATATTCCTGATATCTTGAAGTTTATATTGTTTCATATCACCTCGCTTGGTAAATATAACACCCGAAAACCGGGACACGGGAAGCCAACTCCGCTTTCCCTAGTCATGAAACAAGAGCCGTTGTCAACGAACTGCTAATCCCGATAGTTTAAGAACTATAAACATTCCAAATTTCGCGACAAATGTCAAAACTAAATATGAGCTAAATTCAATAAATATAAAGGATTTTTTCAGCCGCCCTGCAAAAATCAGGGTAGTGGGGAACGAATCGGTCCAGAAAATCTTCCTTATCCATTTCTTTTCAATGCGTTCAAGCCCACAACAGGAAAAAACCAACCGCTTGCGGAAAAGCCTGTCTTCCTTGAGAAGCCGTGATCTTAAAATCGATGGGGTCAAGAGGCGAGATTCTTCGCGGAACCAACACTGAAATTACCCGAAGCACCCAGACTAATGCTGAACTATTCAGGTATCTATTCCTTTCCTTTTTCCGGATAAAATGAGCCGGACAGGAGTTCCGGCAAAGCCAAACGTTTTTCTAAGACTGTTGATCAGATAACGGCGGTAGGAAAAATGAATCCCTTGCGGGAAATTCAAAAAACATTTAAAAGTAGGCGGTTGTTTTTACCCCTGCGTGGCATAAAACAATTTCATGAATTTACCCCGGTAACTCGACATGGGGTTTTTCTGAATAGCACGTTCAAAACACTCATTTAGAGTTGCGGTAGGTATTTTTCTGGAATACTCTTCGTAAACCTTTTCCACCTGCGGCAGAATCTTGTCAATTCGCAAACCCGTTTTTGCCGACACCGTCACCACAGGAGCGTACTCCATGAATTTAAGTCTGTAACGCACATGCTCTTCAAACTCATCAAATGAAATTTCTTTTTCCTTCGACAAGTCCCACTTATTCCCCAAAATCAAACACGCTTTGCCGCGATCCATCGCATAACCCGCAATCGTAGCGTCCTGATCTGAGACCTGCTCTGCGCTATCCAGCACCAGCACTGCGACATCACAACGGTCCAGTGCTTTAAGAGCCATGATCACGCTGAATTTGTCCAGACCCTGGTGGGTTTTCCCCTTGCGCCGGATCCCCGCTGTATCGATCAAAATAAAACGACGCCCATTCCATTCAAGAAACGTATCGATCGCATCCCGAGTGGTTCCGGGCACATCGGAAACAATACAACGTTCAGCATCCAACAAACTGTTGATCAGAGAAGAT
>JAPKCW010000104.1:0-7036 GCA_028822815.1 Nitrospinaceae bacterium
TATCTGCTAGTTCTTTGTCTCGCACGGTTTTCTCGGCCTTCAATTCATCGATGATATCAGCGCTTTTGCCTCCCTTTAATTGCTTTTTGTAAGAATCGATCTCTGCATTCTTTTCTTGAACGATGTCTTCGAGGACACTGGTTTTGTCATTGTATGTTTGAGATCCTTTCCTTTCAGCGTATTCTTTCTTGAGTGTTTTAATCTCTTTATTAAGGAGCTCTTTCTCTTTGTCATCTTTAGCTTGGATTTCAATTTTTTCTTTACTCAGGTAGTCATTTTTTAGTTTTAGCTTCTTCAGGGCCTTGACGATCTTGGGGTCTCTGATTTTTTTAACGACCTCCTTAGGTGCCGGGGCGGGAGTATCTTTCGCTTTAGCGGATTTCTTAAGGTCTTCGGCCAGCTTGCCCTTTTCTTTGTGGGCTGTTTCCAGTTGGGATTTAAGCTCTTTAATTTTAGCTTCTGTTTTTGCATTAGAGGCGGGATTTGGTTTTGAGGACCGCGAGTCCTTAATCTCTTCTTCTTGCTTCTTGATGGTGGTATTGAGGACTTCGATCTTCTCCTGACTGAGTTTCAGGACATGCTTGATCTTGGTATCATGTTTTTCCTGTTCCGCGTCACGGCGATGCAACTCCTTTTCCTTAATCCGGAGTTGTTCCTTGATCATTTCTACGTTATCACGGCCAGCCATGCTATTTGCCGGGTTGCAAGATAAAAGGTCCCCGCTGTAAAGCAACGGGGTATTTAGGGCGAACTTATTTCTATTCGAGGGCCTTACGCTGCGAACTCGGAATATAGGATGAGAGTTTTTCATATACCATCCTAGGGTTGGCATCCTGAGTTATAGCACTGGCCCCGTCAAAAATGATTTGAAGATTCATAACTTCTTTAGCTGTTATGGCTTTAAGTTTTCCAGCAATGGGGCCAAATATCATAAACGCCAAAACAGCCCCGTAAAATGTTGTCAAAAGAGCAACCCCCATTGCGGGTCCTACACTTGCCGGGTCTGCTAAATTAGCCAACATCTGGACTAAACCAATCAGTGTTCCTATCATGCCGAAAGCCGGAGCATATGCATTCATTTTTGTGAAAACATCTTGTACGATGAAATGACGTTCTTTCATGGCATCAATTTCAATAGTTAGGGTATCGCTTATAATTTTTTCATCCGCCCCGTCCGAAATAAGCATGCAGGCTTTTGAGACAAAGGCATGGTCTGATTTTGTTTTACTTAATCCTACAAGGCCTTCTTTTCGGGTTATTTTGCAAAGTTCAATCATAGTAAAAACCATATCGTTTGGATTATCTTGTTTGGAAGAAAAGACAAATACAGCGGCTTTGAATGCTGACATTACGTCATTTAATGGGAAAGTGAGTAAAGTGGCGGAAAGAGTGCCGCCAACCACGATCATTATTCCGGGGATGTTAACGAATAATGAAAAATCGCCTCCCATGAGGATCGCTGACATGATCAGGCCGAGACCAGCAACAATCCCTGTTAAAGATGCAATATCCAATTGTTAGCCCTCACTATATTGTAAGAATTTTGTAATGAAATAAATTTAACATTTTGCCCAAATTTCCGCAATACACTCCGTTAGTTAGGCACACTTTGCCCTGTCAGGGAATTGGCCCAAAAATGACGACAAGAGCCTAAAACCTGAGTTTCCAACAGTTTTCAGTCCATTTTTGTTCATAACGGTTGGTTGCGTGGCTATGATTAGTATAAATTCAAAATTTTATTGTTTTTTTTACTGCTGGGAAATCGGTTTTTTAGCAGAAAACTTGTCAACCTTTTGAATTTGACAGAACCTCAGGTGATAGACGGCGGCCTAATCATTTAGATGATTTAAGGAAGTATTGGGGAGAAGAGTTTTTGTTGGCTTGGATAACAAAGCGGCTACTCATCATAAAGATGGCAGTGCACCTGATGTCCTTCTTCCAGTTGAATCGGGCGGGGAACTTCAGTTTTACAGCGGTCCATCACTTTTGGGCAACGGGGATGGAAATGACACCCGGGCGGAGGATTAAGAGGGGAGGGAACGTCTCCCGAAAGCGGTTGGGGCCGGTTGCGGGACTTGGGATCCAGAGATGGTTTGGAAGCGAGTAACGCCTGGGTGTAGGGGTGGGCTGAGTTGTTGTTGATCTGTTCCGTGCGGGCCAGTTCCACTATTTTCCCCAGATACATGACAGCGGTTCTCTGGGCAAGGTGCTTGACGACATTGAGATCATGCGAAATAAAGAGCATGGAAAGGTTTTCTTTCTCCTGAAGCGCTTGCAGTAAATTGATGATTTGAGCCTGGATGGATACATCCAATGCGGAAACCGGTTCATCGCAAACCATATAACTGGGGCCAAGCGCCAAGGCCCTGGCAATGCCTATACGTTGCCTCTGTCCTCCGGAAAATTCGTGGGGATACCTGTTTAAATACATGGGGGAAAGCCCTACTTTCTCCATGAGCGACTCCACCCTGGCTCGCAATTCTTTTCCGTTGATGTGGAAATGTACCGAAATTGCTTCTCCTATAATCCGCTCAACGGTAAACCGGGGATTCAGCGAACTGTAAGGGTCCTGGAAAATGATTTGCATCTTGGGCCGGAATTTTGCCAGTTCCCTCCTGTTCAACTTGAAAATATCTGCATCCTCAAAATACACGTTCCCGGATGTGGGCTCGATGAGACGCAGGGTCATGCGCCCCACCGTTGTTTTGCCGCAACCGGATTCCCCGACAAGCCCTAAAATTTCTCCTTCATGAATATCAAATGATACGCCATCCACAGCTTTTACCTGACCGACTACTCGGGACAGCAGTCCCCCATATACAGGAAAATACTTTTTCAAGGACTGAACAGTCAGTAATTTTTTCATGCAGGTGGTGTAGTTTCATACAGCCAGCAAGCAGTCTGATGGGGGTTCCCGCTGTCAATGGATTCCAGGGGGGGTATCATCTTCATGCACTTGTCCAGCTTTTCCGCGCACCGGGGATGAAAAGCGCAACCCTCGGGAAGATATGCCGGATGGGGAACGGAACCGGGTATTGTTTCCAGCTGGGTGCTGGGGTTGTCCTTAGGCAATGAATTGAGCAGTCCCCGGGTATAAGGGTGTTTGGGGGAGAAAAACAATTCTTCAACTGGAGCAGATTCCACCACCTTTCCGGAGTACATCACCGCCACCCGATCCGCATATTGGGCCACGATACCCAGATTATGGGTGATCAGCAGAATGGCCATTTGGGTTTCTTTTCTCAATTGATCCAGCAGGTCGAGAATCTGCGCCTGAATGGTAACATCCAGGGCGGTAGTGGGTTCGTCGGCGATGAGAAGGGCTGGTCGGCAAACGATCGCCATGGCGATCATCACGCGTTGTTTCATGCCGCCAGACAGTTCGTGCGGGTACTGGTCAATACGGCTCTCGGGAGAGGGAATGGCTACCTGGTGTAGGATCTGCAAGACCAACTCCCGAGCCTGGGATTCGGTCTTGTCCTGATGCAGGCGAATGGCTTCCATGATCTGGTCGCCAATGGTGAATATCGGGTTGAGGGAAGTCATGGGCTCCTGAAAAATCATGCTGATTTCATTACCCCGAACGTTCTGCATTTCTGCCTCGGAAGCCTGTAGAAGGTCCTGCCCATTAAAAAAGATTCGGCCCGATTCAAATCTTCCTGGTGGAGTGGGAATGAGGCGCATGATGCTTAGGGCGGTCACGGATTTCCCGCAACCGGATTCCCCGACCAGCGCCAGCGTTTCGCCTTTATGGATGGTCAGGTCAACATTGCGCACCGATTTAACGATATTTTCTTCGGTGTGAAAAAAAGTGCTCAGGTTTTCGATTTTGAGAAGGGGGGAGGAACTCATTTTATCTCTAAAGAAAGACAGCAATCCGGCCCACTTTATGGATGGTCATGACCTTCATGCCCGTCTTCATCTTCATGGTCATGGCCTTCGTGCCCGTCTTGTTCCTCTATAACGTCCTCATAGCGGTATCCATCATCCTCATCAATGTCGTAACGGTTCTGCTGGGTTTCAATCTTTTCCGACCACAGGTCGATGCCGCCTTCCAGGCACTTTACGTTGGTGAACCCTCTCTGGTTCAGCCATTTCTGAAAGCTGGGACTGCGGTCCTGTTTCCAGTCGATCAATACTATTTCGCGATCCTTTTCGAAGGTTCCCATAACATGCTCATTGTTTCCGGAATTAATGATGTGCGAGCCTTCAATCTTGGAAATATCCCTCTCCCAGCTTTCGCGAATGTCCAGCAGGACAGGTTTGTTACCGGAATCCATTTTTTGTTTCAGCTCTTCACACGTCATAACGGCAATATTTTTCTCTGCAAACTCTCTGTTCAGGTGGTTGATGACCTCCTGCACATTTTTACCCTGAACCTGGCACAGGGAGGCAATCGTTTCCTCTTTTTTATAGGGAGTCACCGGAAGACCAATATGAAATTCTTTAAACAGTAGGGTATGCACTTCCGGAAACATCTTGTTGGCTGATTCCAGGGAAATTTCTGCATTGAACGGACCTTCAATTTTTTCCACTTCAATTTCAGAAATTTTCAGGATGTGGTAACCGTATTGGGAATGAACCGGGCCGATAATTTTTCCTAAATCTGTTTCAGAAACTTCCTGCCCCATAATGGATTGCAGGTTATCTTCCGGCATCCACCCCAAATCGCCAGCATTTTCCTTGGACGGGCAGGTGCTGTAGCGTGTCACTATTTCTTCAAATGGCGAGCCGCTGTCTAACATTTTTTTTGCCGCAACGACATCTTCCTTGGAATGGGTAAAAATCTGGCTCGCTCGAACCCGAATCATAGACTTGTCTCCTGATAGCTTAAATTGTAAAGAGGGTATCTCTGAAAACTGCTTCTGACCATAAGTGGCCCTTATAGAATAAGGGCCGCGAGTTGTCGAGAGACAATTATCGGATAAATTGAAATCTTCTTATGATATTACTCTCACCCTTTGATGTCAAAACCCAGTTTTTTTAGCATATTGCAATTGTAAATCACCCCGGTCCTTTGGCGTTTCTTCATCAACTCGTATGCCCGAAGGGGAGGGGCGAAAACCATTGAAGTTATAACCCTTATAGGCCTTTTCATTTGAAGGCTTGAGGAGGAGGAATCCACCGATAAGTTACTGTCATTGGTGATATTTGCACAGCGGCAAGTATTAAATATCCTATGTTGTTGAAATCATTAATGTGACAGGCTTGTGACACTATGTTGGGAGTTATAAGCCGATAATATATTAACAACAAAGATGAAAATTTTTTTATGCAAGGAGATTGTTTTGAACACTGACAATCAGAATCCGCTTGAATCGACCTCTGAAAGTACCAATGAAGGGAAATTCCCGGATAAATAGAGACACCTATTTTAAGGTAATCTGTCAGTCCTGCCCGTGGTACACTTTCCGTCCCATAGAAATTTAAAATTAAGCTGAATTCCCCCTTCACGACAATATAAAAGGACATGACATGATTAAGAAAGACTCGGTGGTCAGTTTGAGCTACATCCTGAAAAACGAAAACGGCGAGGAACTGGACCGCTCCGATAATGTTAATCCGTTGGCCTATATGCACGGACATGGTCAAATTGTGCCCGGACTCGAGAATGTTCTGGAGGGACTTGCTGTTGGAGACAAGAAGGAAGTGACTGTGACGCCACAGGAGGGTTACGGCGAAGTGCAACCAGAACTAAAAATGAAAGTGGGCCGCGATAAATTCCCCGCCGATGTGAACATCGAACGGGGTATGCAGTTTTCCTCCAAAATGGAAGATGGCAGGGAGATCCCGTTCACTGTTCAGACCATCGAGGGCGATGATGTTCTGCTCGATGGAAACCATCCGCTTGCCGGAGAAACATTACATTTTTCTGTGGAAGTAGTCGAAGTTCGGTCCGCCACAGCCGAAGAACTGCAACACGGTCATGTACACGGCGCAGGCGGACACCATCACTAACGGTTTATAACTGACCTGCCCCAGTTAGTTGTACCACTTTTTAAGTTAGAATTTCCACCTTCACGGGCTGTATAGCCTCTGGTGCTGGAGGTCTATATCCCAGTGAGCAATGCGGCCTCTTGGTATTGTAATGGACTCGCCACCTTTCTGTTTTTGTTTAGTGGTTCTGTTTATGGGGATGACTTACAAGATGGTATGGGTGCAAATGAAAGAGAAGTATTCAGGTCGATTATTTTTTCTGCAGAAATCGTAATTTCCTAAGGTCTTTAAATGGCAAAACGTCTTTACACATTATGATGAAGTTTTTGCCCCTAGTTCATCAAAAGCTCATTGTTTGCCTCAATCTACTGGTCAGAACCTTCATAATTGGTAATAGGGCTTTCGGATTTTTATGAACCAAACTTTCAAAATTTTTAGAGGTTAAGATGTAGACCACTGAATCTTGCCGAGCCCGTGCTGTGGCCGAACGTGGTAAGCCGTCAATAAGGCCCATCTCTCCAAAAATTTCGTTATCTCCAAGAACTTTCAGAACTTTTTGTCCTCTAGGTGTTTTTTTACAAATTTCTATGGCACCTACCCCAACAATATAAGCGCAATCACTTGGGTCGTTCTCACGGAAAACAACTTCCCCCTTTTTCAAATTTTTTCTGAAGCCCATATTTTTTAAACTTTTGTTTAAACTCATTAGTATTATTACCCTGAAATTTTTAACACCTTATTTGCCTACTTCTTAACATGCAATATACAGGCCATAAATCGTTGATAAAAGAAATGTTTTTAAATTATTGTAAATAAAAGACTTATTAAAATCTAATGTTTTTTGATATCACGAGAATTTTTAGTAGCCATTAAAGTATTGATAAATATTCTACAAGGTGTATGAATAATTATAACTTAATAGAGGAGCTCCACAAGATTACCAAAAAGCATTAAAGTGGCATCTTCTTTCTGCAGAACAGGGAGATGCACAAGCACAATACAATCTTGGGGTAATGTATGGACCACCGAACTTTCAGAAACTGCGCAGGCCGTTGCAGATGATCTGAAAATCCGAGTCGATAAAATTGAATTGGACAAA